>JBOHKK010000001.1:0-68274 GCA_050729115.1 Geminicoccaceae bacterium
TCCGCCCTGCCAGGGCACGCCTGTCCTCCGGCAGGTCGGCATCGGGCGCGTCCCGGTCGAGCGCGTGGGCGACCGCGAAGCCCAGACGAGCGATGTCGTCCGGCGCGGCGCGCACGGCCTCGATCGCGAGGTCATCGATGCGCGTGGCATCGGGCGTGAGGAGGAAGACCGGGCTCAGCACGCCGGGCGTCGCGTCCCGAACGGACGCGTCCTGCCAGAGCGGGATCCCTTTCCCGGCGGCCTCGGCGAACGAGGCGTTGCGCGCCGCCTGGCGCAGGCTGAGCGCGAGGCGCGGCGCCGTATTCGGCACGTCCTCGCCGAGCACCAGGACCGCATCCGCGTCCTCCACCTCGCGCAGCGAGGGCGTGCGCGCCGGCCCGTGCCGGAGCACGTCCCGGATCGTGCGGACGATGCGATCCTCGGCCGGGGCGATGCCGCTACAGAAGCGCTCCTCGCCGACCAGGGTGCGCAGCGCGAAATTCGCCTCGAGCGAGGCCCGGGGCGAGCCGATCCCGATCGCCCGCCCGGCGTGGACGAGCTCGGCGAAGCGTTCGACGGCGCGGCTCGCCTCGAGGGGAGCCAAGGACTGGCCGTCTCGCCGCCAAAGCGGGCGGCGCAGGCGATCGGCGCGGTTGACGAAGTCGTAGCCGAAGCGGCCGCGATCGCACAAAAAATAGCCGTTCACCGCGCCGTTGTAGCGATTGACGATGCGCCGCACCTCGCCGTAGCGGGCATTCGGACTGGTGTTGCACCCGAGCGCGCAGTGCACGCAGATCGACGGCGTGGAGCGCAGGTCCCATTTGCGCGTGTAGCGGGCCGAGAGCGTCTTGTCGGTGAACACCCCGGTCGGGCAGACCTCCGCCAGGTTGCCGCTGAACTCGCTCTCGAGGGTGCCGTCCCGCTCCCGGCCGAAGTAGACGTGGTCGTGGATGCCCATGGCGTGGAGGTCGCGGCCGCCGGCGTAGTCGCGATAGAAGCGCACGCAGCGGTAGCAGGTGATGCACCGGTTCATCTCGTGACCGATGCACGGGCCCAGGTCCTGGTTGCGGAAGGTCCGCTTGCGGAACCGGAAGCGCCGGTACACGTGCCCGGTCATCTGGGTCATGTCCTGGAGGTGGCACTCGCCGCCCTCCTCGCAGACCGGACAGTCGTGCGGGTGGTTGACCATGAGGAACTCGATCACGCCCGCCCGGAACCGGCGCGCCTCCTCGTCCTCGATCGCGATGCGAGCACCGTCCTTGACCGGCGTCATGCAGGCCATCGCGATCGTCCCGCGGGTGTCGCTCTCGTCCTTGAACTGCTTGATCGCGCACTGCCGGCAGGCGCCGACCGAGCCCATCGTCGGATGCCAGCAGAAGTACGGCACATCGAGGCCGAGCGAGAGGCAGGCATGCAGGAGGTTGCCGCCCGCGCCCACCTGGTACTGCCTGCCGTCGATGTCGATCGTGGGCATGAGCTAGCTCCAGGGACAGCCTCGGTCGCGGATGTGGCGCTCGAAGTCGCTCCGGAAGTACTGGAGCCCGGTCTCGAGCGGCATCATGGCGCCCGGGGCGTGCGCGCAGAACGTCCTGCCCATGCCCAGGAACTCCGTATGCATGGCGAGCGTGTCCAGGTCCTCGAGCCGCCCCTCGCCGCGCTCGATCGCGTCCAGGATGCGCGCGGTCCACGGCAGGCCGTCGCGGCACGGCGTGCACCAGCCGCATGACTCGCGCGCGAAGAAGTATTCGAGGTTGCGCAGCATGCCGACGGGGCAGGTGCGGTCGTCGAGCACGATCATAGTGCCCGTGCCGAGCCGGCTGCCCGCGCCCTCAATGCTCGCGAAGTCCATCGGCAGATCGAGGTGCTCCTCCGTGAGGAAACCGGTCGAGGCGCCGCCGGGGAGCAGCGCACGGAAGCCGAAGCCGTCGCGCATGCCGCCGGCGTGCTCCTCGAGCAGCTCGTGCACGGTGGTGCCCATCGGCAGCTCCCAGACCCCGGGGCGCCGCACCTTGCCCGAGGCGCCGTAGAGCTTGGTGCCGCCGTCCTCGGTGCGGCTGAGGCCCCGGAACCATTCGGCGCCGCGGATCACGATGTGGGGGACGTTGACCAGGGTCTCGACGTTGTTGACCACCGTCGGCTGGCCCCAGAGGCCAGCTGCCTGCGGATAGGGCGGCTTCTGCCGCGGGATCGGCCGCTTGCCCTCGAGGGCGGCGATGAGGCCCGTCTCCTCGCCGCAGATGTAGCGGCCCGCGCTGGTGTGGAGATGGAGCTCGAAGTCGAAGCCCGAGCCCAGGATGTTCTTGCCCAGGTAGCCCTGCTGGCGGGCTTCGGCCATCGCTCGTTTCAGGCGCTCGGCCGCGAGCACGTATTCGGCGCGCAGGAAGACGTAGCCCACGCTCGCCTGCACGGCGTAGCCGGTGACGATCATCGCCTCGACCATCTGGTGGGGATCGCCTTCCAGCAGGAGGCGGTCCTTGAAGGTGCCGGGCTCCATCTCGTCGGCGTTGGCGATCACGTACTTGGGCCTGGGCGCATCCTCGCCCAGCGGCACGAAGCTCCATTTCATCCCGGTCGGAAAGCCGGCGCCGCCGCGGCCACGCAGGTTCGACCTCTTCACCTCCTCCGTGATCGCCTCGGGCGCCATCTCGACGAGCGCCTTGCGCATCGCGCGATAGCCGCCCGCCTTCTCGTAGGCGGGCAGGTCCAGGGGCTCCCGGTCGGGCCGGATGTTCTGTGTGAGCGGTCGCTCCATCGGAAGGCTCCTAGCGGTAACGGTCCAGGATGGCGGCCGCCGTTTCCGGCTCGAGCTCCCGGTGCAGATCGTCGTTCACCATCATCACCGGCGCGTGGTCGCAATCGCCGAGGCACACCGTGGGCAGGAGGGTGAAGCGGCCGTCCGGCGTGGTGTCGCCGAAGCCGACCCCGAGCCGCTCGCAGAGCCGCGCGGACACCTGCTCGTAGCCCATGAGCCAGCAGCTGACGCTGTCGCATACGAGGATGACGTGGCGCCCCACCGGGCTGCGGAAGATCAGGTTGTAGAAGGTCGCGACGGCCTCGAGGTCCTCCGTCGCGAGGCGAAGAAAGGCAGCGAGGTCCGCGAGCGTCGCGTCCGAGACCCACCCGCGCCGCCGCTGCAGGGCCTTCAGCGACTCGACGCTCGCCGCCTGCGCATCGCCGCCGTACTGCGAGAGCACCTCCTCGATCTCCTGCCTTTCCTCCTCGCTCAGCATGGGAACTCCTAACGGTCGACGTCGCCCATGACGAAGTCGATGCTGCCGAGGATGGCGATCAGATCCGGCAGCATGGCGCCGCGGGCGATCAGCGGAATCATCTGGAGATGCGGGAACGAGGGCGTGCGGATGCGCGTCCGATACGAGATCGTGCTGCCGTCGCTGATCAGGTAATAGGCGTTGATCCCCTTGGTGGCCTCGATCGCCACGCAGGCCTCGCCGGGCGGGATCACCGGGCCCCAGCTCACGTTCAAGAAGTGCGTGATCAGGGTCTCGATGTCGTGCATGGTGCGGTCCTTGATCGGCGGGGTCGTGAGCGGGTGGCGCGCCTTGTAGTCGCCCGCCGGCATGTTCTCCAGGCACTGCTCGACGATCCGCAGGCTCTGGCGCATCTCCGCCACGCGCACCGCGGTGCGGTCGTAGCAGTCGCCGTTCTGTGCGGTCGGGATCTCGAACTCGAACCGGTCATAGCCGGAGTAGGGTCGCGCCTTGCGCAGATCCCAGCCGAAGCCGGTGGCGCGCAGGCCCGGTCCGGTCACGCCCCAGGCGATCGCCTCCTCGGTGCTGTAGGCGCCGACCCCGACGGTGCGCCGCTTGAAGATCCGGTTGCCCATGACCATCCGGTCGTACTCGTCGAGCCGGCGCGGCATGTAGGCGAGGAACTCGCGGATCAGCCGGTCCCAGCCCTCTGGCAGGTCGTCGGCCACGCCGCCGATGCGAAACCAGCCGGGGTGCATGCGGAAGCCGCAGATCGCCTCGGTGATGTCGAAGATGCGCTCGCGATCCGTGAACATGAAGAAGACCGGCGAGAGCGCGCCCAGGTCCTGCGCCATGGTGCCGTAGAAGACGAGGTGGCTCGCGATCCGGAACAGCTCGCACAGCATCACCCGGATCACTTCCGTGCGCTCCGGCACCTCGATCCCGGCGAGACGCTCGACCGCGAGCACATAGGGCAGGTTGTTCATGACCCCGCCCAGGTAGTCGACGCGGTCGGTGTAGGGGATGTAGGTGTGCCAGGACTGCCGCTCGCCCATCTTCTCGGCGGCGCGGTGGTGGTAGCCGATGTCGGGGACCGCGTCGACGATCTCCTCGCCGTCGAGCTGCAGGATCACGCGAAAGACGCCGTGCACGCTCGGGTGATTGGGTCCCAGATTGAGGAACATGAACTCGGCGTCGTCGCTGGCCCGCGCCATGCCCCAATCCTCCGGCCTGAAGCGCAGCGCCTCCTGCTCGCGCTCCTGCCGGTCGTCGGGAAGCTCGAACGGACCCATCTCCGTCGCGCGCGCCGGATGATCCTTGCGCAGAGGATGCCCCTCCCAGGTGGGTGGCATCAGGATGCGGCGCAGATGGGGATGGCCGTCGAAGGTCACGCCCAACATGTCCCACGCCTCGCGCTCGTACCAATTGGCCACGGGCCAGAAGTCGGTAACCGAGGCGAGGCGAGGCTCGTCGTCATCGAGCGCGACCTTGAGGCGGAGATCCGCGTTCCGCTCGAGCGAGAGCAGGTGGTAGACGGTGGTGAAGGCGGACGGCGGCTGGTGGTCGCGATGCTCGCGTGCCCGCTCGTCGATCGCCGTCAGGTCGAACAGCATGGCGTAAGGCCGCGGCGCCTCTTCCTTGAGATAGCGAAGCAGGCGCGGCGCGTCGTCCTTTTGGACCCAGATCGTCGGGATGCCGTCCACGGTCGCCTGCGGCAGAGCGGCGATCTGCCCGAACCGGGCATGCAGCTCATCGAGAATGCCGGTCGCGCCCTCGGGCGCGTTGGCGGGGCGATCGCGTGCCTCGTGCCTCGAGGGGCTCATACGTGGTCGGGCTCGCGCAGCGTGGTGGCGCTCATGCGTTGGTCGCGCTTGAGGTCACGAAAGCTCGGCCGCTCCGCGTGGGCGACGCCTTGCGGACCGAGGACCCAGCTGAGCGGGCGCCGGTCCGTGCCGATCGCCTCCTGCAGCAGGATGAGCCCCTCCAGCAGGGCCTCCGGCCGCGGCGGGCAGCCGGGCACGTAGACGTCGACCGGCAGGAAGCTGTCCACGCCCTGCACCACGCTGTAGACGTCGTACATGCCGCCAGAATTGGCGCACGAGCCCATCGAGATGACCCAGCGCGGCGCCATCATCTGATCGTAGAGACGCCGTATGACCGGCGCCATCTTGGTGAAGACGGTGCCCGAGATGACGATCAGGTCGGCCTCGCGCGGGGTCGCCCGGATCACTTCCGAGCCGAAGCGGCTCATGTCGTACTTGCTGGTCAGCGCGGTCGCCATCTCGACGTAGCAGCACGACAGGCCGAAATTGTAGGGCCAGATCGAGTTCTTGCGGCCCCATGCCACGACGTCCTGCAGCCGGCCGAAGAAGAGGCTGCGCTGCACCGCCTCGTCGAACGAGCCTTTGCCCTGCTCGATGCCGGGGTGGCTCCGCGGCCGGGTGAACGTCCAGCGCATGATCAGGCTTTCCTCGCTGCCGGGCGCCTGCGGCGCGGCGGCGGGGCCCAGTCGAGCGCGCCGACGCGCCACAGATAGACCAGCGCGCCGAGCAGGATGCCGATGAAGATCAGGACCTCGATGTAGCCGGCCCAGCCGACCTCGCGAAAGCTGATCGCCCAGGCGAAGATGAACACCGCCTCGAGGTCGAAGATCACGAACAGCACGGCGACCAGGTAGAACTTGGCCGAGAAGCGGCCGCGGGCGTCGCCCACCGTCACGATGCCCGACTCGAACTGCTCCTCGGTCGCCATGCCGCGATGGCGTTCGCCGAGGACGTACGAAAGCCCAAGGATCGCAGCGACCAGCGCCACGGTGGCGGCGATGTAGACCAGCAATGGCCAAACGCTGCTCATTCCGGCATCCGAAGGAAATGGCGCGACGCGCAAGGGCTCGCAATCGACGCCGTGACAACGACTGCTCCCTGACCACACCTGCCAACGAGCGGGTCCGGAGATGGTTCCACGCGCCTTGCCGGTAAGTTGGCGACAGGCCTCGCGAGCCCAGATCCGCCGAACAGCGGCTTCAAGGCCACGGCCTCCCGCTCACCGAGGCACCTCCCTCGGGTCGGCCGAGCGGTAAGGGACGCGCCTGATGCCGGGACGGGTCGTGACCGGTAGGAGCCCGCTCCAGGGCAGCCCCCGGATCGCCCCACAGCCTCCGCTCCGGACGCGGTGCGCGTGCTGCGGCGAGGCGGCGTGGCGCCCTTGACAGCGGCGGCGGCGCTCGGGCATAATCGCGGCCCGACAGGGGAGGGGGAACATGCGAATGAGCATCAGGCGGGTGGTGCTCGGCGCCGCCGGCGTCGTGGCGGCGATCGGGGTCGGAACCGCCGGCGCCCAGGAACGGGTCAACTGGAAGCTCGCGAGCGCGTACCCGAGCACTCTGTCGGTGCTCGGCCCGGCGCCGTTCGAGACCGCGGAGGTCCTCGCCACGATCACCGGCGGCGCGCTCGACATCGAGGTCTACGAGCCGGGCGCCCTGGTGCCGCCGCTCGAGACCTTCGATGCGGTCGCCAAGGGCTCGATCGACGCCGGCTACACCGCCGGCACCTTCTGGGCCGGCAAGGACGTCGCGTTCAACATCTTCTCCGCGATTCCCTTCGGCCCCGCCGCGCCCGGGTACCTCGCCTGGATGCGCCACGGCGGCGGTCTCGAGCTGCAGGACGAGCTCTACGCCGAGCACGATCTGAAATCGGTGCTGTGCGGCGTGGTCACGCCGGAGGCGGCCGGCTGGTTCCGGAAGGAGATCGCGGGGGTCGATGACCTGAGGGGCCTGAAGATGCGCATCGCCGGCCTCGGCGCCCGCGTCATCGCCGAGCTCGGCGTCTCGCCGCAGCTCCTGGCGCCGGGCGACATCTACCTGGCGCTGGAGACCGGCACCATCGACGCGACCGAGTTCTCGACGCCCGCGGCCGACGCCAGCCTCGGATTCTACGAGATCGCCGACTATTATTACTTCCCGGGCTGGCATCAGCAGTCGGCCTTCGCGCAGATGCTGATCAACCTCGATGCCTGGAACGGGCTCTCGGATGCCCATCGGATCGCCATCGAGACCGCCTGCGACGCCACGATCACGCGCACGCTCGCCGAGGGCGAGGCGGCGCAGGCGCAGGCGCTCGCCGAGCTCGAAGCGAAAGGGGCGCAGGTGCGCACGCTTCCGGACGACGTGCTGGCAGCCCTCGAGGATGCCTGGACCGAGACCGTCGCCGGGCTCAGCGCCGAGAACGCCTCGTTCAAGGAGGCGTGGGAGAGCTATCAGAGCTTCCGCGACAGCTATCGGCGCTGGCGCGAGGTCGGCTATCTCGACTGAAGCATCCGGCGCCAACGCGATTCCCGATCTCTGCCCGCAACGGGGGAGACGCCGTCTTGGCGATCCGCCTGACCCACGGCACCCGTCAGCGATTTCGCTACCGTTACGGCGACATCACGATCCGCGGTGAGGTCGACGACCTCGTCCCGCCGCTCGCGCGCGCCGAGCAACGCCTGAACGACGCGCCACCGCGGCCCTTCTACGTCGAGCAGATCCCGGACGAGGGTACCGACTGGGTGGGCGGCTACAAGGCGACGCCGGCGGAGCTGCGCTGCAAGGAGGAGGGCGAGTTCTGCGTCGAGATCGGGATCGACGATCCGGCGCTCCGCGAAGGCGACAACCGGCTCGTGCTCGCCACCGCGGACGCGCGCGGCCGGCGGCACGAGGCCCTGCTCGGCTTCGCCTGGGACCCGCGCCCCCTCCCGTTGCCGCTCGACCTCAGGGACCTTGGCCGCTTTCAGGACATCCAGGAGGTCGGGCAGGCGATCAACGGCGCCTTCGACCTCGACCGCGCGCAGAACCTGATCCGCTCGCGCGCGCCGGTCGCCCCCGACGCGTTCTTGGTGCTGGGCTCGCCGCACGCGAGCCAGGAGGCGACCTATGCCGTCCGCTTTCTGGAGCCGGCGGGCTCGAAGTGGCTCGGCCTCGCCGACTTCATGGCCGGACAGGAGGAGGGCGCGCCGCCGCGCGGGCTCAAGGTCGGCTGGTCGAGCGCAGGCATGGCGGCCGTGAGCCCGAAGGGCGAGGCGCGGAGCTTCATCGCCTGGGGCGATCACTCGGGCCGGGAGGAGGAGTGGGCGATCGCGACCCATCCGCCGGCAAAGGTCGGCATCGAGAAGGGCCGGCTGTACCGCGTCCGCCATCAGGTCTGCTTCGCGCACGGGATCGATCGCGTGCGCTTTCGCGTCTGGCCCGCGGATCAGCCCGAGCCGGACGGCTGGCTCTGCTCCGAGCAGGACGATCGCGTCCCGGATGGCCTGCCGCGCCACCGCCGCGCCTCGTTCGGACTGTTCCAGCACCTCGGGCATCCGATCGAGTGGTCGGACATCCTGATCGAAGCGCACGCGCCGGCGCCGGACGACCTACCCAAGCCCGGCGCCGGCCGGGAACCGTTCCTGAAGCGCGCGCGGCCGGGGGCGTTCTAGATCTAGATCAGAAGCGGTGGTCCACGTGAGACGCTCGCGCCCGCTCCGATCCGTCGATGGCGCGCTCAGCCGCCGAGATAGGCGCGCGCGACGCGCTCGTCCCGCAGCAAGTCGTGGCTTCGGCCCTGGTACTTGTTGTCGCCCATCTCGAGGACGTAGCCGCGATGGGAGTTCTCCAGCGCCAGCGCGGCGTTCTGCTCGACCATCAGGATCGCCAGGCCGAGCTCCTTGTTGATCTCGAGTATCTTCTCGAAGATCAGATCGACGAGCTTGGGCGCGAGCCCCAAGGTGGGCTCGTCCAGGATCAGAAGCTCCGGGCTGATCATCAGCGCGCGGGCAAGCGAGAGCATCTGCTGCTCGCCGCCGCTCATCGTCTTGGCGGTCTGGCTCCTGCGCTCGGCCAAGCGCGGGAACAGCTGATGGACGCGCTGCCGCGCCGCGCGCCTCTCCGCTTCGGACCTGAGGATCCAGCCGCCCATGTCCAGATGCTCGTCCACGGTCATGTCCGAGAAGACGGCGCGCCCTTGGGTCACGAAGGAGAGCCCCAGGCGGACGATCTTGTCCGGCGTGAGCGGGGTCAGGTCGGTGCCCTTGAAGACGACGCGCCCCTGCCAGGCGGGCAGGAAGCGCATGATCGTCTTGAGCACCGTCGACTTGCCGGACCCGTTCGGCCCGATGATGGTGACGATCTCGCGCGGCCTCACCTCCAGCGAGATGCCGTGCAGGATCTCCTGCGGGCCATAGCCGGAGACGATCCGGTCGACCTCCAGGAAGCCGCCGTTCGTCGGAGCGCCGGCGCCGTCGGTCGCGGCACCGGCGCCGAGGTCAGATCCGTTGGTCATGTGCCGGCCGCGCTGAGGGATGGGCGGGCTTGTTGCCGAAATAGGCCTCGAGCACCTCCGCGTTCGACTGGATCTCGTCGCTGCTGCCTTCGGCGATCACCCGGCCCGCGTTCATCACCACGATCTTGTCGCAGTGGCCCATGATCAGGCGCATGTTGTGCTCGATGATGAGGAAGGTCTTGCCCCATTCGTCGCGCAGCCGGTGGATGAACTCGAGCAGGCTCCGCAACAGCGTCGGGTTGACCCCCGCCGCCGGCTCGTCGAGCAGGATCAAGGCCGGATCGAGCATCAGGATGCGCGCCAGCTCGAGCAGCTTCTGCTGGCCGAAGGACAAGTTGCTGGCATAGTCGGCGCGCTTGTCGGCGAGCCGGACCAGCTCCAGGTACCGGACCGCCCGCTCGTGCGCATGATGCTGGTGCGGCGAGGCGACGATCATGTTCTCCATGAGCGTCATCTTCGGGAAGACGCGCGTGACCTGAAAGGTGCGCCCGAGTCCCTTCAGCGCCCGCTGGTGCGGCTTCAGACGACTGATGTCCTCGCCCTTGAAGATGATCTGGCCGCCATCCAGCCTCTCGGCGCCGGCCGCGAGATTGAACAGCGTCGTCTTGCCGGCGCCGTTCGGCCCGATCAGCCCGACGATGGCGCCACGCTCGACCTCGAACGAGCAGCCGTCGACCGCGCGCAGGTTGCCGAACGCCTTGCTCGCGTCGCGCGCCTCGAAGATCGCGTCTGCCTCGTGCACGAGCCGCTCCGCGGTGCCTATATCTTGCGCGTCTTGGGCAGGTAACCGTGCTCCTTGAGCCACTCGAGGATCCCCTGGGGCAGGAACAGGATCAGCGCGACCAGGACCAGGCCGAAAACCGCGAGATTGAGCCGCAGGACATGGGTCCAGACGTAGTCGTTGAGGAGCTCCAGCACGGTGCCGCCGATCACCGGCCCCAGCACGGTCCCGATGCCGCCGAAGAACGCCATGACGATCGGGATCACGGTATACTGGATGTTGAACGCGTTGAACGGGTCGATGTAGCTCAAAAACGTCGCGTGCAGGCCGCCGCCGAGGCCGGCGAGCAGGGCGCTCAGCACGAACACCCCGATCTTCAGGCGGGTGCTGTCGATGCCGAGGTTCTCGGCCGCGTGCTCGTCCTCGCGGATCGCCAGGAGCCGCAGGCCGATCCGCGAGTTGGCGATGGCGTAGGTCACGAGCACGGTGACGACGACCAGCGCCAGCATGGCGAAGTACTTGGTCTCCATGCTGATGCGGACGAACAGGGGGATGCCGGACCCGGCGCGGGTCAGCGGCTCCATGTACTCGGTGCTGATGAGCACGCGCGTGCCCTCGGAGATCGCGAGCGTCGTGATCGCGAAATAGGGCCCCTTGACCCGCAGCAGCGGGAAGCTCAGCACGGCGGCGTAGGTCGCGGCGATGAGGCCGCCCAGCGCGACCGCGAGAAACCAGGGCAGCTGGTAGTCGACGATCGCGATCGCCGTGCCGTACATCCCCATGCCGACGAACGCCACATGCGCGAAATTGATGTAGCCGGTGAAGCCCGAGACGATGTTCCAGCTCGCCGCGAGCAGAATGAAGTATAGAACCAGGTAGAGAAGGCTGAGCGTGCCGCGGTTGACGTACCAGGGCGCCGCGCACAGAGCCGCCACATAGAGGACGAGCAGGACCAGGCCCAGCCACCAGAGGATCTGATGAGCGTTGACGGCAAATCGTTCCCGGCCGACGACCTCGCCGCTTCCGCTCGGGTTCCTCGGCATCATCGATCCACGCTCGTGCCGAACAGGCCGGACGGACGCAAGGTGAGGATGGCGACCAGGATCACGAACGGCAGCGCCTGGGCGACCCGGGCCGACAGCAGGTAGGTGCCCGCGCTTTCCAAGAGGCCGTAGATGAACGCCGCGATCAGGGCGCCGGTGGCGCTGCCGAGGCCCCCGAGCACGACGATGGTGAACGCCTTGACCAGATACTCGAATCCCATGTTCGGGTAGATGAAGCCGGTCATGCTGATGATCGTTCCCGCCGCGGCCGCCAGCGCCGCGCCGATGCCGAACGCGAGCATCCGCACCCGCACGGTGTCGATGCCGCAGGCGAGCGCCACGTCCTGATTCTGCGAGGTCGCGCGGATCGCCTTGCCTTGCGGGCTGAACTTGAGAAAGGCGAACAATGCCGCCGTGAGCGTGAGCGCGAGCGCGAACCCGACGATGTAGGACTGCGACATGGAGACGCCCAGGAAGGAGACCGGCTGCGTCAGATAGGGAACGCCGCGAATCTGGGTCGTGAACGCCGCCTCGCTCGAGTTCCAGATCATCAGGGACAGGCCGAAGGTCAGCATCAGCGACGCGAGCAGAGGCTTGCCCACGACGCGCTCGATCACGACCCGCTGCATCACCATGCCGAGCACGAACAGGAGCGCCATGGCCGGCAGCAAGGACAGGAGCGGATTGATGCCGTACCAATGCCAGGCGAAGAAGGCCACGTAGGCGCCCAGCATGGCGAGATCGGCATGGGCGATGTTGATCACCCGCATCACGCCGAACACCAGGCTCAATCCGACCGCGATCAGCGCGTAGATCGCGCCGATCACCAAGCCGTTGGCAATCAGCTGAAGGGCCTGCTCCATCGCACCCCTTGCCCGGTCGACTGACAACATGGTCCCGGCGAGGGACCGTGCCCTCGCCGGGACCGCAGATCAAGCCGGGATCTTAGCAGGATCCCGGTCGCCGTATTCGTACGCCGTCATGCGAAGGGATAGATCCACTCCGCCGCGGCGGCGTCGTCCGGCGCCACGACCGGCTTGGTCAGCTCGCCGCCGTCGCCCTCCTGAACCTGGAGCATGACGCGATCCGCCGCGAGCTGCAGCCCGGAATTGGGCGAATCCAGCGGCGCCACCTCGTAGGGATTGTAGATGGTCGTGGTCTTGAGCGCATACATGGCGTCGCGGATCTTCTCCAGGTCGTCGATGCTGCCGACCTGCTTGATCGCGATCTCGAGGATCTGCGCCCCGCCGTAGCCGCCGGCGGAGTGGTACTCGGGCAAGGTGCCGTACTTGGCCTGATACGCCGCGATGTATTCCTGCGCGCCCGGGAAGTCGACCGTGGTCACCCAGTCCGAATCGCCGGTCACGGTCAGGGCGTCCTGGCCGAGCGTCTGCTCGAAGTCGGGCAGGGCGACGCCGACCAGCAGCGACAGGATGTTGGGCTGGTAGCCGAGCGAGCGCACCGCCCGCGTGATTCCGATCGCATCCGGCAGATAGCCGCCGCCGGCGAGAACCGTGGCGCCGGACCCCGAAGCCCGCTCGACGATCGGCGTCCAGTCGGTGATCTTGGTGGGATAGGCGGCATCGTGCACGATCCGCATGCCGTCCTCTTTTGCGCGCGCGCGGATCGCCTCCGCCGAGTTGCGCGGGAACTCGGTGTCCTCGTAGACGATCGCGATGGTCTCGTCGCCGTGTGCGTTCGCGGTCTCGGTCAGACCGGGCAGGCGCTTGCTCGCCGGCGGCTGGATCTGCACCTGCCACTGCAGGCTCCGGTCGGTCCAGATGGCGGTGCTCGAGGCCATCGGGTTGGGCGTCGGGATCTGGGCCTGCTCGATCACCGGCGCGACCGCGTTGGTCACGGCGCTGCTGTAGGGCCCGAGCAGCAGGTCGACCTCCTGGTTGTAGATCAGCTCGTTGTAGAGCCGCACGCCGGTCGTCGGGTCGCTGCGGTCGTCCAGCACGATCAGCTCCACCGGCCGGCCGAGCAGCCCCGTGGCGCTGGTGTTGGGCAAATCAGCCTTGCCGAAGCTGTGGCCGAACTGGTTGATGTGCTCGACCCAGAGCTGATAGCCGCGATGCTCCTCCTCGCCGGTCCGCGCGTACTTGCCGGTCAGCGAGAGGGAGGCCCCGATCCGGATCGGCTGCTCCTGGCTCAGGACATGGGGTGCCCTGGCGAGGACGACGGTCGCTCCGGCGGCCGCGCCGGCCACCTTGACGAAATCGCGCCGGGTCTGCCCGACCCGCCTGGGGCGGATTTGCTTGGATGAAGACATTTTGCTCTCCCTGCGTGTTAGTATGCGACATAAGCCTCGGACCGAATTGGTCAAGCGGCGTGGGCCCCGAGCCACGTCGAACGGCCTGCCGGGCGCGCGGACAAGGCCGCAAGGAAGTCGTGGGAAACGGGCGTGGCGCCCGGCAGGTCGGCTTCGGCGGCTTCGGCGGCTTCGGACCGGGGGACCTGCAGGCTCGGCGGAGGCTGGGCTTCTCGGGCGCGATCTGGGTCGCCGATCCGAACGCCCGTGCGCGCGCCCGCCTCGCCTCCACGCCTCGGGCCGGCCGGGCGGGGCAGGGACAGACCCGATGCTCCGGCTGGCCCGTCGCGCCTTCGACGACGAGGCCCGTCTCGAACGCACGGGGTCCGGCCTGCTGGAGCTGTTGCCCGACGTGATCGCGCCCGGTCGCACCAGGGGCGTACCGGCCCGGACGTTTCGACCCCGCGCCCGTCGCCCGAGCGGGCACCCTGCAAACTCACGCTCCTTCGGCGTCCTCTGACCGTCGAATTTTCGAGCTTCTGACACCCGTGCCAGAATGGCGGTCGTTCGGTTGCGTCAGAGAAGCCGGCCCGACAGACAAGGAAAACGGCCGAAATCGGCCTCTCTGCCAGTGCCCGTGGTTCGGACGAATGGGCGCAAGGGCCCGCATTCGGTGCCGTTCCGGCGGGCTCGTGCGACCGGATAAAGAATGTCACGCGTGAGGCGACTGGCGGAGGGAGAGGAACTGTCGTCCAACCCTCTCCGGGCCTTTTTCAATGACTTACGAACCACACAAAATGCGGTGGATGTTGCCTGGAGAAACCTGGGCTTGCCTTTGCGGTTTCCACCTCTGCAAGGGCGGGCCGGCCGGTGAGCGGCCGGCCAGACGGCCTTGATCCAGACCTCGAGCTGCGCGCCGCCGACTCTGGTGTCCTTCCCGTGACACTACGTTGGCGGGCCACTCCAGGTGTGGGCGACAATTCGCTTGTACAGCCACCCGGACATCGTACCCAGCGCAATCCAGAACAAGCCAGTGGTCGCGAGTGACGCGATCACGAACTCCCGCACGAGTTCAGCCGGGGCCGACCCACCGTGCTCCGACGGCTGCGGCGCGCCGATGAGATGCGGCAGCACCATGACGGGCAATGCCAGCACCTTGACCCAAGCTGGCCTGCCGAATGCGATGAGACCGAGGCCAAGGGCCGTAGCTGCGGCTGTCCCGATCCACCAGAGCTGGCGCGTCGACAGCTCCGCCGCGGCGCTGCCCGGAAGCTCGGGCGGCAGACCGATCGAGGGAACCAGCGCGAAGACCAGGAAGCCGGCGAGGCCCCACAGGAGCCCGCGCAAGGTGTCGATCGGACGACCTGCCGTCTCGGCCAAGACAAACCCCCCCACCAGCAAGAGCCCGAACCCGACTCCGACCAGGAGGTTGGCCATGACGGTGTAGGCGGTCCGTTCGACGCCGTCCTCGGGCGACCACGTCGCTTCGTCTGCGGTGAGCTCCGAATGGTCGGCTACTTCAAAGACCTCCGCCTCCAGGATCAACGGCGCGACCCGGACCATCTGGGCCGCGGAGATGAACGCGCCAGCAAGGGCCCCGGCGAGCAAGGCAACCGTCAGAGTGCGGGCAAGCATCTTGGTCGGCCTCGCTTAGTGGCAGGGGAAGGCGAAGCCATGGCGGACGTCGTGCGCCGCGTTGTGCAGGACCTCCGGGCCCGCAAACCCCGTGCCGAAGAGGACGATCAATGCCAGCGCGATCAGGACGCCGGCCGTAAGCATGCGGGAGATCTTGGCGGTTTCGCCCGCATGCGCAGCGCTTGCTCGATACATGACTGAAGCCTTTCCTCGATGACAGTGGCCTTGCGACTACGGGGGTCAAAGCACAAGGAAAAGTACGACCCCGGTCGCGGCGATGGCCCAGCCGCCCTGACGCACCAGTCGCTGCAGCACGGCCCATCGCTTGAGCTGGCCGATCCCGAGCCCGACGGCATGCAGGATCGCTGTCGCGATCACGAAACCCAGGCCGTAAAGGGCGGGCGAGGCGGTCCCCGGCAGCCCGGTGCCGTGCGCATGGCCATGGAACACTGCGAACAGCATCACCAGCCCCGTGCAGGCCCAGAGCGGTGGCTTGAGCGCCAACCCGATCATCACGCCGAGGACCAGAACGGATGTCGCGATGCCGGACTCGACCCACGGCAGCGGCATCCCATAGGCGCCAAGCAGGCCGCCGAGCGCCATGGTCAAGGGGAAGGCCAACGGCAGCGGCCAGAGTGCCGGACGGCCGATCTGCGCCGCCCACAAGCCCACCGCCAGCATCGCCAGGACGTGATCGAGCCCCGAGAAGGGATGGCTGAACCCGGCGTTCCAGCCGGCTCCGGCCTCACTGAAGACATGGGCCGCCGCCTGTGGGGCAGCCAAGAGGAGGGCGGCAGCAACCGCAGCGCCTGGGAAGAGGGGACCGCTTTGCCGGCCCGCTGAGAAGGATTCTTGATTGCGCATGGCTCCCTCGCCGCGTAGACCATTGCTGTCATCGCGAAGCAAGGAAGCTCCTCACGGAGAGGAGCCGCCGAGCACCGGTACACCCCGCCCGATGCGCACGCGCTGACGGTCTCGATGGCAGGTCTCCGGACTCGCGGCTCTACGCCTCGCGCCACCTTCCCGGTTGCCCAGTGGCTCTTTAGCGCTTGGCTCGCCGCCTACCGTAGCGGGGGCTGTCGCGGCCTTGGGCGTACCCGCACCGCGTTCCCTTTTCATCCCCAGAGGGGAACCATCGGTCGCGATGATTGCCTGAAGCCAGGTGGCGAGTCAAAGGGTCATTGATCTTGCGATTGGCGACAGTCGACCGATGGCCTGATCTTCCTGCCCGACTTGCCGCGCGATAGCTCAAGTGCCGTCCCGGTCGTGCGGGCGGTCCGGCCGTTGCCTTGAGGCGGGGTCGGTCGCCGCAAACGCAATGAGCGCAAAGCTCGCCAGTCCCGCTCCGGCGAGGAAGGTCGCAGGCGGTCCGTACGCGTCCCATAGTCCGCCGGCGATGACGCTCGCCGCGAGGATGGCGAAGCTCGCCACCATGTTGAAGATGCCGAACGCGGTGCCCCGTCTCGCGGCGGGCACGGCATCGGCCACGAGCGCCGCGACCAGCCCCTGCGTCAGGCCCATGTGCAGACCGAAGAGCGCCACTCCGACCAGCACCGTGACCGGGTCCCCGGCACGGGCGAGGACTACGTCCGCGACGATCAGCACGACGATGCCGGTAAGGAGCACCTGCCGTCGCCCCACCCGGTCGGACAGAGCGCCGGCGGGATAGGCGCTGCCCGCGTAGGCCAGGTTCATAACGACCAGGACGACCGGCACCCAGGCCAGCGCCAGACCCTCACCTTGGGCCCTGAGGATCAGGAACGCCTCGCTGAAGCGGGCGAGCATGAGAACGGACGCGGCGGCGATCAGCCACCAGAACGCCGATCCCATGGCACGAGCCGGCGCAAGGTCCAGCGCGCGCTCGGCCGAAGGCCGCGGTCTTTGGGCTTGTGGCTCCTCGACGGCCAGCGTCAGGACGACGACCGCGAGCAGGGCAGGAACGATCGCGATCCAGAAAACCGCGCGGATGTCGTCCGCCAGCAGGATCATGAGGACGATCGCGAGCAGCGGCCCGAGAAAGGCGCCAACCGTGTCGAGGGATTGGCGCAGGCCGTAACATGCGCCGCGCAGGTCGGGCGGGGCGAGATCGCCGACCAGCGCATCCCGTGGAGCCACCCGGATCCCCTTCCCGATGCGGTCGACGAAGCGAGCAGTGAACACCAGCGCCACCGAATCGGCGAGTGGGAAGAGCGGCTTGGCCACGGTCGCGAGACCGTAACCAACGAGGGCGAGCGGCTTGCGACGGCCGATGTGATCGCTGAGCCGGCCCGATACCAGCTTGACGAGGGCCGCCGTGGCCTCCGCGACGCCCTCGATCACACCGACCGAGAGCGCGCTCGCGCCGAGCGCCGTGACGAGGAAGACCGGCAAGAGGCTGTGGATCAGCTCGCTCGAGACGTCCATGAACAGGCTGACGAAGCCGAGGGCCCAGATCCCGCGCGGGATGGCCCGGACACCTCGCGCAGCAGGGTCGGAGAGCGCGCTCATCGCCGTCGGGCCGAGCCCTCCGTCCTCAACTTGCACCCCGCGGACCGAAGAGGATCACCGCGGCTCCCATGAGACAGATGCCGGCGCCGGTCAGGTCCCAACGATCCGGTCGCGCACCCTCGACCATGCAGAGCCATAGCAGCGACGCCGCGATGTAGACGCCACCATACGCCGCATAGGCCCGGCCGGCGAAAGCCGCATCGATGCGCGTCAGCAGAAACGCGAACAGCGCGAGCGAGACCATGCCTGGCGCGACCCAGAACGCCGACCTGCCGAGCCGCAGCCAAGCCCAGAACGCGAAGCAGCCCGCAATCTCGGCGACCGCCGCGGCGGCATAGACTCCCAGTGCCTGCAGCACCTCTCGTCCCCTGACGGCGGTCAGCCGCGCTTGGGCTCCGCGAGTCCGAGCGGGCCTCGCCGGCGATGATTGCGATCACGCGGTGAAGTGAGTGAACAACTCGTCGGCAGCACCTTTCGCCTCGGGGGGTGCGGTAATATTCAGGTGGACCGCGTCGGCGCTCTCACGCACATCGAAGCGAAGGAAACCGCAGCACGCCTTCTCGCGACGGACGAGGTCGTGCACCTCGGCCGCCGCGGACCTGTCGTAGGTAAGTTCCAGCATCAGCCCGTCCCGACGATGGCCCCGGAGCGACTTGGCCGACAGTTTTTGGATCCACCCCACCCGAGCCTCGAAGTCGCCCGAGCCGAGCGTGCAGGCGATCGGTGGAGATTCGCTGTCCGTCATGTCTTCTCTCCTTGCTCGCAGCAGGGCTGGAAGAGCGCAACATAGTCAGGACCGTCAGGCGCGCTCGAACGCTGCGCCGCGGGTCTGACGGAAGCTGATCCGGCACAGAACCCAGAGGAACACGGCGAACAGCAGGTGCGGAACGAGGGAGGCCACGATCAGTTTCGGGCTGACCGCCAGCCCGAGGATGCCCCAGCCGACGATCGGGAAGAACACGAACAGCACGAGCAGCCAGAGGAAGAGGCCGAGCAGCAGCGCGTTGACCAAGGTGAGGGCGTGGCGGAACAGGGCGACGTACACCACCGACCAGGCGGTCACATAAGCGACGTGGAACAGCAGGCCGACCGGAAGAGGCAGGGGGCCTGCAAGGACGGTCTCCGCAAACGCGAGTCCGAGGGGCTTGGGCAGTGGTGAAATCCCGAGCCGAAGCGCCGGGACCATGACTGCCGACAGCAGGAGCGCGGTGGCGATCCCGATGCCGATGGCCTTGAGGAGTTCGGTGGGCGTGAGCTTGTGAAAGCGCATGGCTACCTCCGTTGACCTTTCGATCCACAAGGGGACGGCTTTCCTTTGACCTCCATCGCCGCGTCGATCGGCTTGGTCGGGCAGCCGGGCAGGCATCCCGAGGGCGCATTGTCGCAGCAGTCCTCGAGCAGGAAGCTCAAGAGCCCGCTCAGTCGGTCGTACTCCACTGCATAGAAGATCTGCCGGCCAGCGCGCCGCGAGGTGACGAGATCCGCCTGGACGAGCCGAGACAGATGGAATGACAGCGCGTTCGGCGGCATGCCCATGCGTTCGCTGATCTCGCCGGCGGCCAGCCCATCGGGGCCAGCCGGTATCAGGAGGCGGAACACCGCCAAGCGTGTGTCGTGACCGAGCGCTTCGAAAGCCGCAACCGGGCTCGTCCCTCGCATCCTTGAACAAATATTGAAATGTCGGCCGCCGTCAACCGGGCTCCGCCGCCGAGGGCTTCACGCCTGCGCGAGGTCTCAGATCAGATAGCCGAGGTCCGAAGCGGCGGAGGGATACGCGCTGACGAGCTTTCTAAGATCGGTCGCGGTGAGGCCGGTGCGCATCGCGAGCCCGAAGAAGTTGATCAGCTCGCTCGCCTCGGGGCCCAACAGGTGCGCGCCGAGAATGCGCGCCGTGCCCTTCTCGAGCAGCACCTTGGCCGCGGCATGGGTCTCGCCGACCCGCTCGACGCTGTACCAGTCGCTCATGTCGGTGGTTTTGACCTCGACGTCGAGCCCCTGCGCGCGCGCCTCGGCTTCGTCAAGGCCGACCCGGGTCAGCTCCGGGATGGTGAACACGGCGCTCGGCACGCCGGTGTAGTCGGGCGTCTCGGTGTTGCCCTCGAGGAGGTTCGTCGCGACCACCGCGCCCTCCAGGCTGGCGACCGGCGTCAGCGGCGCTCCGGCGGTGGCGGCGGCGTCGCCGGCCACGTAGACCCGCGGGTTGGAGACGCTCTGCAGGAACTGGTTGACCGCGACGCCCTTCTTTTCGGCGCAGACGTTGCCTCGCTCGAGGTCCAGGCGCTCGAGTGCCGGCGCACGGCCCGCTCCGTGCACGACCAAATCCGCTTCGAAGGTCTGGTTGCGACCGTCGATCTCGGCGGTCACGCCCAAGCCTGTGCTGGTGCGCTCGATCGCTTCGACCGCCGCCTTCGCCCGGAAGTCGACACCGAGAGCGCGGGTGCGCTCCAGAAGCTTTACGACCAAGTCCGGATCGAACGCCTTCAGCGGCCGCTCGCCGCGATCGAGGACGACCACCTCGGCGTCCGCCCGGGCCGCGAGATGCGCGAACTCGAACGAGACATAGCCGCCGCCGATGAACAGCACGCGCTGCGGCAGCTCGTCGAGCTCGAGAAAACGATCGCTTGTCGTCACGTGCTCAGCACCCTGGATCGGCAACGGCACGGGCTCGGCACCGCTCGCGATGACCACATGGCGCGCCTGCAGACGCTCGCCGCCGACCTCCAGGGCGTCAGCCGCGACGAACCGCGCGGTGCCTCTGTGCGTGACGATGCCCTTATCGGCGAAGGCCTTCTCTTTGCTGGCCGGCACCGGATCGGTGAAGCTGCGCTTGAAGCGCATCAGGCTCGGCCAGTCGATACGGACGCCCGGGTCGGCGATGCCCTTGCCGTGCAGGAGCCGGGCCGCGTCCACGACCTCGGCGCCGCGCCGAAGCACCTTCTTGGGGTCGCATCCGCGCAGCTGGCACGTGCCGCCATACGGCAGCTCGTCGACGATCGCCACCGACCAGCCGGCCGCACGGCAGCGATTGGCAACCGTGCTTGCGGCAGCGCCGGTGCCGACCACGACCAGGTCGAAGGTGTCATCCATCACGGTTTCCCAGAGAGTGTGGTCAGTAGACGAGGTAGTCGGCGTCGGCGGTCAGAACCTGCAGGAGAGCCTGCAGTTCCAGCGGCTCCAGGGCGTCGTCGATCCGCTGCGGATCGATCTGGTAGAGGAGCGCCATGGTCGTGTTGTAGTAGATCTCGGCGCCCTTCGCCTTGATGAAGTCGAGGTACGCGCCGTAATCGTGCGGCACCTCCTCAAGCGGCACGCCGAACTGCTCGGCGAGCGAGCGCCGCTCGCGCTCGGGGAGCGCGGCGCGGTCCATTGCGGTACTGTCGATGCCGAGCCAGCCCCGCCAGCCATACCCGCGGGCAACCGAGGTCACGGCGCTGCCGTCGAACACGATGGTCACCGGCCTGCCCTCGGCGAGCGCCGCCCAAGCCACATTGGGCACCACGCAGATCTGTGCGTCGTCGACGCTGAGCGCGGTCTTGACGTGGAAGACGAGTGGCCGCTCTGCCGCGGCGACCATCGATGCCGCCGGCAGGAGGGCGAATAGAGTGAGCGCGAGTATGGTGTAGCGCGTGATCATCGCGGTGATTCCAGCCGCTTCGGCTCGCGGTGGGCACGACCCTCCGCGAGCAAGCGCCCCTCCGTGCGCTTCGAGCTCCCGACGACCACCACCACGATCAGCCCGATCAGCGCGGCGCCCAGCAGCCACCGGCCAGCACCATCCAGCAGCCAGACGCCGAGGCCGCCGAGCGCCCCTGTCGCAGCCAGCGTCAGCCCAACGCAGCAGGCCACCTTCGCCAGCAAGAGGACGAGAACCTTATCGCCGGTCGCCATCGCCTCATCACCCCGCGCAGCAGGAGAGCTTCTTCACGTCCTTGTCGAAGGTCTGAGCGGCGAGCTTCAGGCCCTCGACCGTGGTCAGATAGGGGAAAATCGTCTCCCCGAGCTCCTTGCTGGTCATGCCGTGCTTGATGGCGAGCGCTGCGGTCTGGATCGAATCCGCGCCTTCGGGAGCGAGGATGTGGGCGCCGAGCAGCCGGTCGCTTGCCCGATCGGCCACGAGCTTGATCAGACCGCGGGTATCACGCGCAGCGAGTGCCCGCGGCACCGCATCGAGCGGCAGGACGCTGGTCTTGACGTCGAGCCCCGCGGCGCCGGCAGCGGCCTCGGTCAGGCCGACGCTCGCCACCTGCGGGTCGGTGAAGGTCACCATCGGCATGGCTGTCGCATCGTAGCGGTGCGTGTCGCCGTTGAGCGCGTTGAGCGCTGCGAGCTTGGCGCCGTAGCCGGCCATGTAGACGAACTGGTGCCGGCCGGTGACATCGCCGGCGGCGTAGATCGTCGGGTTGCTGGTGCGCAGATGGTCGTCGACCAGGATCCCATGGTTGCTCGCCACCGCCACGTCGACCTCGGCAAGGCCGAGCCCCTCGATGTTGGGCCTGCGCCCGGTCGCCGCCAGCACGACCTCCGCCGCGAGCGCTTCCTCGGCGCCGTTCCGAGCGGCGTCGAGGGCAATGCCATTGCCGGTGCGACGGACCTGGCGATAGGTCACGCCGGTATGGACCTCGATCCCCTCCCCGCGCAGGTAGTCGGCAAGCGACTCGCTGATCTCCGGCTCGCCTTCGGGCAGCAGGCGCGAGCGGCAGACCAGCGTCACCCGGACCCCGGCGCGGGCGAACAGCTGCGCGAGTTCGCAGCCGATGTAGCCGCCGCCAATCACCAGCATCGAGCGCGGCAGCTCCTCGAGCGCGAGCGCCGTCGTGCTGGTGAGATAGTTGACGTCCTCGATGCCCGGGATCGACGGTCGTGTCGCCGACGCGCCGGTCGTGACGATCGCCTTGCCCACACTCAGAAGCTCGCCGTTCGCGCGGACACCCTCGGGCGCGAGCCGTGCTGGGCCCTCGATGTAGGCGACGGTGTTGTAAGCCGGCAGAAGATCGACGTACTTGGCGTGGCGGAGGTCCGCGACCAGCTCGTCCTTCTGTGCGACCAGGCGCTGCCAGTCGTCCAGCCGCGCCTCGCCACGGATGTCGGCGAAGCGTGCCGCGGCCCGCGCATGATGCAGGCTCTCTGCGGCGCGGATCAGGGTCTTCCGACGGTACGCAGCCGACGTTGACGCAGGTGCCACCGATTGTCCCATGGCCGATCAGGGCGACGCGCGCGCCCTGCTCAGCGGCGGTAATCGCGGCCGAGAAACCGGCTGAACCCGCGCCGATCACCGCAAGGTCGTAGCCGCCATCTCGAGCATTGCCCGTACAACTGGTGGTCACTCGGCTACTCCCCTTGCGCGGCTGCGCTGCATCCGCACGGCGGCGAAAGCTGTCAGACCGAGGGACAGGAACAAGGCCGGCAGCAGGATGTAGTCCAGCCAGGCGAGCCAAGCCGACAGACCGACCGTGCCCAACAGGATCACAAGCGCCGGCGTGAAGCAGCAGATCGCGGCGATCACCGAGCCGGCGGCACCAGTGCAAAGGAGTCCTTTATCGGTCATGAAGTCACCGCCAGGCCCGCGAGGCTCGGGGCGAAGATCGCGCGACCGGCCTGGAGTGCCTCATCGACCGACAGGCGAAAGCCCCGGGCCTCCGGATGGTGCTCCGCACGCCAGGCCTCCAGATGCGCGTCGTCGCAGAAGAAGGCGATGACGGTGCACATCGAGTTGGCTGCGCAGCCGTCCGTCCGGCGAATGCCCGACCAGACGACGGTCGAGCCTGGCCGGACGTCGGCCACCGCCCTGCTCCGATCGCTGGTCGCGATAGTGACCGGCGCGCCGCAGGAGCGGCAGCGCGACCGGATCTCGACGTCGCGTCCGTACATGTCGCCGGCGCCGAGAGCATCGATCGCGGATAAGGCATTCAGGGTTCGCTTCCCCAGGCTGACCCGATGCTCGGTGGCGCGATCCGTCCATGGATAGGCGCCGACGATGCGCTCGCCATCGGCATCGAGGACGACGAGGTCCCGTGCCTTGAGGCTCGCCAGGAGCGACCTGATCACGCTCTCGCGGACGCCGGCATGCCGTGCAAGGTCGGCGATCGCCGGCGCGCCGCCCTGCTCGGCGTAGAGGCGGAGAAGAGCGGTGCGCACGTCGTCCTCTGCGGGCGTGTAATCCCGCCACATACTCTCGATGCCGATCGCCTCGAGAATCGCGAGCAGGGCCTCGCGCGCCTGCGGTGAGGATACCGCCGCCCAGTCCGGGAACGTCACCCCAGGACGCACGTGATAGCTAGCCCGAAGTTACGTTGCGTAAAATGACATAGATCATTGATTCCAGGCATGGATTTTGCCTAGCGGTGATTCTCGACTGGGAACGCGTCGATCAGGTCCTGGGCGCGGCGCTGGATCTCCGTGGGCGTGGTGATCTGGGTGAAGGTGGGGGCGTCGGGATCGGTCTTGAGGCGGCAGGTGTTGCGGCAGCGGGTGGCGAGCTCGGCGAGCAGGGTGTCGAAGCTGTGCAGCGGCAGGCCGTCCTCGGTGCGGCGGGTGGCCTTCTTGCGCTTGGCGTGCGGGGTAGGCGTCGCCGGGGCGACGGGGTCGCGGGTCTGGCGCTCCGGCTCCAGGGTGTCGTCGTCGAACAGCAGCGGCGCGAGAGCGCGGCGCAGGTGCCATTCGAGATAGGCGCTCAGGAGACAGAGGAAGACGTGGGCGCGGACCCGGCGCTCGTCGCGGTGGCGGATCGGTCGGACCAGGATCTCGAGGCCCTTGAGGGTGCGAAACAGGCGCTCGACCTGGGCCAGGCCCTTGTAGGCGCGCACCGTGTCCGCGGCCGCGAGACGGGCCGCGGGCTCGCTGGTGCGGAGCACATAGATGCCGTCGAGGGCGGCCTCGGCGGCGATCGCCTGCTGGTCGCGGCGCCAGGCGAAGACGCCGTCGGCGATGGCGAGCCGGAAGTGCTTGGCCACCTTGAAGCGGGCGATCACCCGGCCGACCATCTGGCCGATCGCGGCGGCCGAGAAGGGCGTCCTGGTCCGGCGTTGGACCTGGCGGGCGATCTTGGCCAGGTCCTTCTCGGTGGCGGCCAGGAGGGCCGCGCGCTTGCGCGCCCGCTCCTCGGCGAGCAGGGGATTGTAGCAGGCGATCAGGCGCTCGCCCGGAAAGTCCGGTGCGGTGATCTCGGCCAGGTTCTGCTGGTCGAACAGCGAGAGCTGGAGGTGCTGGTGCGCGACCAGCTGGCGGATGGCCGCTGACCTGAGGGCGGCGATCCAGCCGAGCTGGGGGTGTTCGCGCAGCCGCTCGATCTGGGTCTCGGTGCGCAGGCCGCGGTCGCCCACCAGGACCACGCGCGCCAGCCCGAAGCGCTGCTTGAGCTTGTCCAGCTGGTCGGCGACGGTCGCCGGGTCGCCGGTGTTGCCCGGGGAGACCTCGACCGCCACCGGTCGGCCGCCGCGGCCGGTCAGCACGCCGTAGACCAGCTGGGTCTTGCCTTTCTTGCCGTCGCGGTTGTGACCGAAGCGCATGAGGGGACAACTCCGGCCCTCGTCGTAGCTGCTGGTCACGTCGTAAAAGACCGGCTGGCCGGCGCTCAGGTGCCGGCGGGCCAGGGCCTGCTCGATCCGCGCCTGGCGCGCGAGCAGCCAGTCCATGGCCCCATAGAGCTCGTCCACATCGGCCTCCTCGACGGCCAGTTCCTGCGCCAGGCTGGTGCTGTGCCAGAGCCGGGTGGTGGCGAGCTTGGAGGCGGGGTGGATCAGGCGCTCGAGGATCATCGCCAGGACCAGGTCGCGCTCGCGGCAGGGCTTGGCGGCGATCAGACGATCGAGGCCGAGGCGGCGCACCATGGCCAGCAGCGCCGCGACATGGCCATGCGGCCACGAGCGTTCGATGGCAAAGGCGTCCTGGGCCGCGACCAGGCGCTCGCCCTTCAACAGGCGGCGCAGCGCCTGCACCTTGGCACCGGGCCAGTCGGTGAGATTGGCGAGGGTTCGCTTGCGGACCTTCTTGCCCTCGCGCCAGCCCTCGCGCAGCAGGATCGCGGGCCTCGATTTGCGGTTGGGGACGGTCTCGATGTACATGGGAACCATACTACCATAAACCTACCACCAATTCAATCCGAATAATCCCGTATACATGGGAACATACCGGTCGGCGCACAGGCCACCATCCGCTAGCAAATTCAACGCCATATGCGAACCTGACTCCTCAAGTTCAGGGCAACTTCGGGCTAGCCGAGCGGCTGTCGTCGGCCATCAGTCGCCTCCTTGTCCGATCACCCGTGAGGGAAAGCCGACGCCAGCGGTGGCCTCGGTTAGGGCTGCCACGGTCGTCCTGGCATCATCGAACGTCACCACTGCCATCTTTTCGGTGTAGGAGACCTCGGCGCGCGCAACTCCCGGCACCTCCTGCAGAACCGTCCGCACGATGTAGGGGCAGCTCGCACAGGTCATGCGGTCGACGGCGAGCGTCACGGTGCGCTCGGCCGCGGTGGCGGCGAGGCTGGCGAGGAGGGTCGCGGACACTGCGGCGGCGAGGAGACGGGACATTCGGTGGATCTCCTTCTCTTTCAGGTGCCGAGGAGCGCAGGCGCGACGTAGGGGAAGGCAAGCGCGGCGGCGACCAGTCCGGTCGCCAGCCACAAGCTGGTCTTGACGATGCGGTCCGACAGCGGCCGCGCGCAGGCTGCGCCGTCAGTGCAGGCAGGCTTTGGCCGCAGGTAGACGAGCCAGAAACCAGCCCCGAGGAAGGCGAGCGTGATCGCAACGAAGATCGGCTGGTATGGTGAAAGCGCCGTCAGGGTGCCGATCCAGGCGCCGCCGAGCCCGAGGCTGAACAGCACGAGCGGCAGGATGCAGCAGGACATCGACGCGAACGCGCCCAGCATACCGCCGGCCGCGAGCCATGCCCGCCGCTTCTCCGTCCGCACCGTCCGACCGTGCGGCGGCTGCTTCAGCTGAATCGCCTGCATCGCCCTTGACCTTTTCTTTGCGACACCAGGAACCTAGGTCCTGTAGCGGGTACAGGTTCAAGGGGCTTTGTGGGATCCGAGTTCACGGATACGGGAGCGGGCGATGCGGCGTGGTGAGCTGGCGGAGCGGAGCGGCTGCAACATCGAGACGGTCAGGTTCTACGAGAAGCAGGGGCTGCTGCCGGCTCCGCCGCGCACGGCCGGCGGTCACCGCGACTATGCTTTCGAGCACCTGAAGCGGCTCACCTTCATCCGTCGCTCGCGTGAGCTCGGCTTCACGCTTGGAGAAGTGCGCAGTCTGCTCGGGCTGGTCGATGGCGGTGACTGGACTTGCGCTGAGGTCAGGGCGATGACCCTGGAACACCTCGCGGACGTCCGGCGCAAGATCGCCGACCTCGAGCGGCTCGCTCGAATCCTCGAAGAGATGGCGGCGCGGTGCGAGGGCGGCGCCGTACCCGAGTGCCCGATCGTCGACGCCCTCTTACAGGATCCTCTCTAAACCACTTCGTGGCATTCCCTGCGCCTGCGGCGGCTGCCAGCATATCTACGGAGTTCGAGCTGAGCGCTCTGGAGGGATCGCCGCCGGTGGCCATTCTTCGCGATGCCTCCGTTGGCTTTGCTGAGCTGCTCAGGCAGGCTGTGGCGCCGCCTCCCCGACCGGGCGGCCGACACTCAGGATGGCGTCAAAGAACAGCCGCGGGCGGCCCCAGAGCGAGTTGAAGAAGATCGTGGTCACGCTGACCGCCATCGCCGCCATCGCCCAGACCGGGTAGAGCAGCCCGGTCGCGGCGATCGGGATGCCGATGCCGTTGAACATGAAGGCGAGCGTCACGTTCTGCACCATCTTGCGGTAGCCGCGCCGGCTGGTCTCGTAGGCGAGGGGCAGCGCGTCGAGCCGGTTCGACAGGATGATGATATCGGCCGAATCGATCGCGATGTCGGTGCCGCCGCCCATGGCGATGCCGATATCGGCCTGCATCAGCGCCGGCGCGTCGTTGATCCCGTCGCCGACCATCGCCACCCGGCCGCCGCCCTGGAGTCGGCGCACGATCTCGGCCTTCTGATCCGGCAGCACGCCCGCGTGAACCTCCTCGATCCCAGCCTCCTGCGCAATGCGCCGCGCTGCGCGCTCATTATCACCCGTGAGCAGCACGGTCCTGAGCCCGGCCTTGCGCAGCGTGGCGACCGTCTCGACGGCATCCGGTCTCAGTCCGTCCCCTAGGGCAAGGAGCCCCAGGGCGCGCCCGTCGCGGCCGACCGCGATCACCGTCCGCCCGGCATGCTCGAGCGCGCTGATCCGCTCGGTGAGGGGCGCGAGATCGATGCCGCGATCGGCCACGAACGTCGGGCTGCCAACCACGACCTCACCGCTGTCGATGCGGGCGATGACGCCCTGGCCCGGGACCGCCTCGAAGGAGTCGACGTCCGGGGGAACCACGCCGCGATCGAACGCGGTCCTGACCACCGCCTGTGCCAGAGGATGCTCGGAGGACGCCTCGGCGGCCGCCGCGACGCCGAGAAGGTCGTTCTCGCCGCCATCGAGCGTTTCGATCTCCTGAACGACCGGACGCCCTTCGGTGAGCGTGCCCGTCTTGTCCAGGATGACGGTGCGCACCAGACGGAACCCCTGGAACGCCTCGCCGGTGCGCATCAGAATGCCGTGCTCGGCGGCCTCGCCGGCGCCGCGCACGATCGACAGCGGCGCCGAGATGCCGACCGCGCAGGGATAGCCCATGACCAGGACGCTCAGGCCGGCGAACACCGCCCGCTCGACGTCCGGCTGTCCCGCGAAGAGCCAGGAGCCGAAGAACCAGGCGATGAAGGCCAGGCCCGAAAGTGCCAGAACGGTCGGCGTATAGACGCGCAGCACCCGGTCGACCAGATGCAGGAGCCCGGGCTTGAGCGCCCGGGCGTCTTCGACCTCGCGGATGACCTTGTGCAGAAAGCTTTCCTCGCCGACCGCGGTCACCTTCACCAGAAGCGTACCGGTGCCGTTGATCGAGCCGCCGATCACCGCGTCGCCTTCCTGCTTCTCGACCGGGATCGGCTCGCCGGTGACGAGCGCCTGGTCCACGGCCGAATGGCCGCTGACCACCTGCCCGTCGACGGGGACGCGCTCGCCCGGGCGGATCCGCACCAGGTCTCCCACGACCACCGCCTCGATCGGCACCTCCAGCTCTTCGCCGTCGCGCTCGACCCGGGCGGTCTCCGGCTGCAGGTCCAGCAGCCGCTTCACCGCCTGGGAGCTTCGCGTTTTCACGATCAGCGACAGCCACTCGGAGAAGATGTGGTAGGTGGTGATCAGCACCGAGACGGCGAAGAACGCTGCGGTCGGATAGTTGGGCGGAGCGAAGATCAGTCCGATGAGGCCACCGACGAGGCCGGCGAAGGCGCCGGCTTCGAGCAGTACGTGCTGATTGAGGATGCCCCGGCGCAGCGCCTGGACGGCCATGACCAAGATGTGCTGTCCGACGACGAACACCAGCGTGACCGCCAGCGCTGCCGCCAGCCAGGGGATTGCTTGGCCGAGCAGGCCTTGCTGCTTGAGGAGCAGCAACCCCAGCGCTACCGCGCTCACGCCCACAGCGCCGCCTACCGCCGTCCAAAGGCCACGCGCCCGCAGGACGAGGAAGATGAAGCCCAAGAGACTGGCGATCACGATGCCGTGCAAAAGGATCGTGGGGGCGGCGGTGAAGTTGCCGATCAGTGCGATGGTGAGGAGGCTGAAGGCGGTGGCGATCAGGAAGCGACGGCCTTCCCGCACCAGATCCTGCTCCTCCTCCTCGAACGGCCGGACCTTGCGCGGGTCATGGATCGTATAGCCGATGTCGCGGAGGGTCTGCAGCAGCGCCTCGGCGCGGATGACGGCGGGGTCGAACTCGACCAGCGTCTGCTCATGCGTCAGGCTCACGGCGACCCTATCGACGCCGGGCAGGCGCCCGAGCGCCTTCTCGATCGTGCCGGTGCAGAGCGAGCAGTGCAGCCCGCCGATGCGGGCGCGGATACGCGTCCGGTTCGGGCGGCTCGCTGGCTCCTCGCTCCATGGGCGGTGAATTGGCTCGGACACTGCTGCCGTGCTCATTGCTGAGACCTCCGGTTCCAAACCGTGGTCGGCGAACCCGCCGACATCGATCGAATTGAATGTGGGGTCCCTACCTACATACGGAGTCAAGCTCTCTTGCTTCGCTGAACGGCGGTGTTTGCGCGCGCTACGCCTTGATGTCGACGAGCAGGCCGAAGCCGATCGACCAGAGGCCCAACGCGATCAGCAGCAAGCCCGTCCAGAACGGCAGCCGCCTCGACAGTCTCGCCAGCCAGTCGAGCATCCGCCGCGCCGGCTCGAGGAGCACCGCCAGGACGAGGGGCAGAGAGAGCGCGAAGCCGAAGAGCCCGAGAGAGACGAACCCGGCGGCGAGCGTCGCGCCGGCGACGCCGCCGGCCGCCGCCGTGCCAAGCAGGGCGAAGATCAAGGGCGCTGCGCACGCCGGGATGTTGAGGCCGAACAGGACGCCCAGACCCGTGGAGCCGCCTACCCCGGAGATCCGGTCCAGGCGAGGCCCCAAGGAGATCATCAAGACGTTCGCCCTGCCCGCGAGGTAGATGGCCCCGATCGCGACATAGACCGCGCCGAGACCGATCCAGGCGCCCTTCTGGAGGCCCAGGAACATCGCGCCGACCACGACCGCCAGCATCCCCAGCGCCCCGATGAAGAGCGCGCGGGCGGCGGCAAACGCCATGACCTGCGCGAGCTTGGCCGCCGCCGTCCTGCCCTCGAGATACTTAATGAACACCAGGCTCGATCCGATCGAGCACGGCTCGATAAAGCCCAACAGGCCGAGCCCGATCGGCAGCACCACAAGGTTGATCAGCCCGAAGTCGGTCACGGCTTACGAGCCGGAACCCGATAGCCACCCTTTTCGATCACCCTGACCAACTGGTCTTCGCTGGCGGTCTGCGGGTCATAGAGGATTCGCGCCCGGCGGTCCTTGTAGGAAATCTCGGCGGCCCGTACGCCCGGCTGCGCATCGATCAGAGCTTTGATCGTCTCAGCGCAACCCCCGCAGTGCATGCCTTCGATCGTGAGCGTGACGGATTTCATGTCAGTGCTCCGTCGTGTGCTTGAGAAGCGCTCCTCGACCGCGGTTGCCGGACGACCTCGAGCGCTTCAAGGATCGTGCACGCCCGCAGCGCCCCGTGACCCGGGCACGCCGCGATGATGTCTTCGAGGGCGCCACGAATCCGCTCCAGCTCGGCGATCTTCCGATGGACTTCCTTGACCTTCGCCGTGGCTCTTTCGCGCACGTCCCTGCAATCGGCCGAAGGATCTGCCCGCAGCGACAGCAGTTCTTTGATCTCGCGCAGCGAGAAGCCGATCTGCTGGGCCTGCCGGACGAACTGGATTCGCCTCACCGTATCGGTCGAGTAAACCCGATAGCCGGCGCCATCGGGCTTCGGCGGCTGCTCGATCAGCCCGCGCCGCTCGTAAAAGCGAATCGTCTCGACGCCGACGCCCGCCGCCCGGGCCGCCTTGCCAATCGTCACTGCTTTCATCGTCTGTTCTCGACCGTTCACGCACCCCGCTCCTGATATAGGGTCCGTATCATGGTCCGGAGCAAGCGGGCGGCGTGGACCGCATATCCCTTGAAATCAACGCACGAAAAATGCCACCGCCGTCTTCGAGGCAATCGTTGCGTCCAGAAGCCGTCCGTCTCGAACGTGGATCACGCGGTCCGCCAGCCGGGCCAGGTCTTCCGCGTGCGTCACCACGAGCACTGTCCGCTCCGTCAAGATTTCCGGCAGAAGCCCGTAGATCATCTGACCGGATCGCGAATTGAGATTGCTTCTGCCGACTCAGCCGGATCGGCCTTTGGGCCGAGGCGATGCAGGTCGCAGCGGCTATAAACGATGTCAGCTCGACGGCGGGTGGATGGCGCTCGGCCAGGAAGCGCCTGGCTTTGCGCAGTGAAGGCGGCGCCCTCCCGCGATCGCCGGGGCGAGGCGCTGGAGCAAGCCTATAGTGACTTCGATGATGTTCTCTCAGGCGGTGACGTGAGTGAACGGCGGCGTCGCCGTCGCGCTGGCGCTTGGCTGGGCGCAGATCGCCGTCGCAGCAGCTGCCGATCGCGTCATCCGGCCGTCGGACGGAGCACGGGCCGGAAGCGGCCCATTTGAGCAAGCGGACATCCGCCCGGTACGGCGGATCAGGCGTAGGCCTCATCGCAGCGCCGGGCGGCCACTCGTAGCGTCAGCGCCGTCCCCGCCAGCAGGAAGACGAACGCCGCCGGGATCATCAGCCCCATGAGCGTGACCAGCGATGCCGTGACCTGAACGCCCAGCAGGACGAACAGCATGGGCGCGCAGCACGCGCTGCCTGCGAGCAGCCCCGGCAGACCCGCAAGCACCCCCGTAGCCGGCCTGAGGCCGCAGGCGACGGCGCAGCGTCGGGCGATGCGCACCAGTGCGATCTGGCATCCGGTGAGCAGGCCGAGCGCCAGGCCGATGGCGATGTTCATCGGCGAGATCAGCCACACCAGGTAAGGCGTCTCCAGGATCGCCACCGCCTCGAACTGGAAAGGCGCCCGCTCGCGCAGGAGCAGACTCTCCCAGTTCGGCACTATGAAAATCGAGGTCGGGCGAGAGGCACCATCGATCGTCAGATCAGCCACGGCGATCTGGAACACCGCCAGATATACCAGTGCGATGCCCCAGACGAGGACTTGGCTGGCCGGGTCGGTGAGAAGACGCCGCAGGATCTCACTCATGAACTGCCGTCTCGGGATAGAAGGCCGCCCAGGCGAACCACATCGCCTGGAAGGCATTTACTGGCTCGAGGGCATCGCCACCGGACCAGGAGACATTGTAGGGACCGGCGCCGTCGATCTGCGCGTCTGCCTTCGTGCGTCCGCGGAAGACGTAGCCGGTGTCGAGAATCTTGTCGTAGAGAGCCGTGAAGACCTCGCCGTTCGCCTTGAGCTCCAGCCGACCGGCCGCGCGCAGGCTCCCGAGTCTAACGGCGACCGCTGCATCCCGGGTGCGTGCGCCGATGAAATCGGATTTTGGCGGGGAGCGGCGGTCGTCGTGCATCAGCGGGAACATCGTGCTGCTGTCCGGCTCGTAATAGCCCGAGGGCGGGTTGTAGGCGCCGTACGGGTCGCGATGGTAGTTGCGCGCAAAGCCCGTATCGGTAGACAGCACCTCCGTGTCGGGATAGGCGGCTCGCCAGCGCTGCCAAGTGGTCCAGACCACAGGTCGTTCGACCAGTGCCGTGCCGCGGTGCGGGCCGCGGATGCCGATCGCGAGCACCTGCGGGAACCAGGTATCGGTGTCGCGGTCGTACATGATCAGGTTGCTGTTCACCAGCCGGCCGGAGACCCCAAACTCTGTCTGTGCGCGCTCGAAGGCGAGTGCCGTGCCGGTCAGCGGGCAGTAGGTCACGGCAAGCCCGAGGCCGCCCACGGTGTCGTTCACGATCTCATGCCAAACCACGACGCGCTGCGGATAGGCGCGGGCGACCCCGTTCTCGACCAGCCCGAACACGATGTCGCCGCCGTCGAGGTAACCGTCAGCATCCGCCGCCGTCCAGAATTTGGGGTGGTCAATGGCGGGGATCCCGTCCTTACCGGGGCCGCCCGACAGCTTGGCGTTGTCGTAGTCCTGCGGCTGCGACGGCATCAGGCGTCCTCCGGGGAGCGTGGGGTACGGGGCCGCACCACTCGCAGCCATCGTGGCGAGAGGCAAGCCGGCCAGCGACGCCCAGGAGGCCAGGCCGGCCGCGCGACCCATCAGCACCCGGCGTGTCAGATCCTCATGAATCATGTGCGCCTCCGTTTCACCTCAGCCCCGTCACCACATTTTATGAAGTGCGCCGCTGCTACGCCTCGGCTTGGGCTCCGCTCGATCGAAAAGCTTTGTCGTGATCGCGGCGGTGTCGAGGCCTTCGGCCGCGTTTCACCAACGCTTTACCGGGCGTGACTGCCCGCCGCCGGTACAACGCCGACGACACTCGGATTCACCTCGTCAGCCGTGCTAATGGCGACTGCCGCCACCATAGCGGGTGGGATTGGCATCCTACCTCTGTGATTCTCCCGGCGCGTGGAATGGTGAACTGTAGACGCTGAAAGCCCTGCCCGCGTGCCCGATTACCTCGTCGAGCTTCGAAGACGCAAACGGCACTGGCCTGGGAGACGTTCGGCTTTGGTTGAACATGGGGGTGGAACGAGTGAGCACAAGCAAGCGTGTCGTCCTCCTGGGTGCCGGGCACGCCCACCTCTACGCTCTCAAGCGCGCGCGGGAATTTTCGCGCCGAGGGTATGAACTCGTGGTCGTGGCGCCCGACGCGTTCTGGTACTCCGGCCTTGCGACCGGCGTGCTCGGCGGCAAGTACGCGCCCGAAATGGACCGGGTGGACGTCGGCGTGCTGGTCGCGCGCGGCGGCGGCCGCTTCAGGCAAGACAGAGTCGTCGGCGTTGATGTCGCTTCTCACACAGTTCACCTCGAAGCATCGCCGCCACTGTCGTATGACGCGCTCTCCATCACGCTCGGCAGCTGCCCGCCGCCGATCCCGGCTGCGAGCAAAGCGGTCGGCTGCTATTCGGTGAAGCCGATCCGCCGTCTGTGCGAGCTGCGCGCCGATCTCGAGACGCGCTTTGACGATCGTCCCGGTCGCCGGGTTCGAGTTGCCGTTGCGGGAGGCGGGGTCACTGCGTGCGAGGTCGCCGCCAACGTCGCGGCTCTCGCCGAGGCTCGCGGCGGGCGCACCGACGTGACGGTGCTCGCGGGCAGCCGCCTCCTCAAGCAGTTGCCGGATCGGGCGGCGCGCCGCGTGGTCGGAGCGCTCGAGCGGCGTGGCGTGCGGTTCTACAGTCCCGCGCGGGTGGCGGGTGTCGAGACCGGGCGCGCGATCCTCGAGGATGAGCGCGCGGTCGCTTTCGATCTGTTCGTGAACGCCACCGGGCTCAGGCCCTCCCCGATCGTCCGCGAGATCGGACTGCCGGTCGACGACGAAGGGGCGCTCCTGGTGGACCACAGCCTGCGCTCGATCGCCGATCCGACGGTGCACGGTGGTGGCGATTGCATCACGCTTAGCGATGAGAAGCTCGCGAGGATCGGCGTATACGCGATTCGCGAGGCGCCGGTGCTGTACCGCAATCTGTTGGCCGCGCTCGGAAGCGGTGAAACCACGCGCTTTAAGCCCCAGACCAAGTTCCTCTGGATCATGAACCTGGGCGACGGCACCGGCCTTGCCGCCCGCGGCCGGCTATGGTGGCACGGCCGGCTCGCCTTTCGACTCAAGGATTGGATCGACCGCCGGTTCCTGCGCGAATACCAGCTGGCCGCCGGCGTTGCCGCGCCGCCTGAGTGACTTGAAGCGAAGCCAACGACTCCGCGGCCATTCCCGCTCCTCCGCCGTGGTGTCCTATCCAGCCGCTCGCTCGCCATGGCGACCGGAGGAAGAAAGCGATCAGCGAATGCATTTGCCGCATCCTCAGACCACGTAGCGATCCCAACCACCGTAATGTTCGGAGCTCCGCTTGCCGCGCGGCAGACTGAGAGCGATCAGCGCCGCCCCGGCGAGCACACCGGCCCAGGCGCCGAGCAGGGTGGCGCCCGGCAGCAGCCAAGGCGCGGCGATCAGCCAGAGGCCGAACAGGACATTGATGAAGCGCAAGGGCCGCGCGACCTCGGCCATGGCGCTCACCGCCACGGTGATGGCGAGCGCGCCGATCAAGTGGTCACTGTCCGCCAGCGGCGGTTCGGTGCCGAAGATCAGGCGGCTGAACATGAGCCAGACGCCCAAGGCGGCGCTCGCAACCAGCGTCCAAGGCACGGTCACCCCCCAGGCCATCGCTGCCCCCATCGTCCGCAGATCCGCCCCGAAGCCTGGTCGCTCACTCTCCGTGGCGCCCGGCATGGCGCCGCCCTGGAAGAAGGTACGCCAGAAGGGCTTGCCTGCCCGGTGGCTGTGCAGGAGGAACTGCCCCATCGCCACGAGCTCGTCGAGCGCGAAGGGGATCATGATCAGCATAGCGAGCGCTGCGAGCAAACAGAGCGTGCAATAGGTACCGATGACGATTGGCTGGATGATGATGAAATAGATGCTGACGACGCCGAGCGGCACCACGACGATACCGAACAGGACCACCATCCAGGGCATAGTGCGCCAGCGGCGGCGGTCGCCCATGACGCCCATCAGCACCTCGAACATGTAGCTCACCGCACCGAGGCCGGCGTCGGCGATCGGCCAGGCCTTCGAAACGTCCGAGGTGATGATGACCTCGGTGCCGTTCAGGCCGCCTCCACCGGAGAAGAACGGTTCCCAAACCCCGTCGACGTGCCCGAGCTGGTAGGCGGCGAGGGAGCGGGCGATGACGAAGCCGACAAAGCCAAGCGCGATGATGGGCAGGCGCTGCAGGTAGGTCGATGGGGAGTAGGTCCAGCCGGGCGGGGTATCTGAGCTGTCCATCATCCCTTCGCGGCTCATGCCCGGCATCATCGGCACCAGGATGGCGAAGGCGATGACCAGCGCGCCGATGAAGGTGTCGTTGGCGTAGACCGCAGCGCTCGGCGACCAGAAGACGAGCGGCGCGAACAGGAGCCAGATCCCCACTGCGGTATTCGCCCATTGCGCCCACGCGAAGCGCTGAGAGAGAGACAACGCACCGAATGCCATGATCAGCAGGCCGCTGGTCAGGTCGCTCCAGGCGGTGAGTGCGCTGCGCAACCCGGGCTCCCACAACCCGCGCTCCTCGGTCACGCGTAGCACGCCTTCGCCGAAGGCCGCATGGTCGAACGTGCCGAAGACGAACGGACTGGCCGCCAGCCAGGCGCCGAGCATGATGTTGAGAAAGTGCACCCAGAGCATGCCGAGGTGCATCCGCCGCATCCCCTCCATGTGCTCGCGCACCATCTCCTGATGCTCGAGCGGATCGGCGGTGGGCTGCTCCTGCTGATCCTGCTCGACCCGCTTCGCCGCCACCCTGGCGGCGTTCAGCTTGTTCGCCCGATACCAGCCGACCGGATCGGCGTCGAGCGCTGCGACGATTTTCGGCAGCGTCCGCCGCAGGGAATGCTTCGGCTCCCAGCCGAGGACGCTCCGGGCACGAGAGAGGTCGAGCTCGTAGTGGTCGTCGGCGATCTCGACCATCCACGGCTTGATGAACGGATCCTCCTCCAGAATCTCGTCCTGGACCCACGCGCCGGTCCTGGCTAAGGCTTTCGGGACTTGGCGTGTCTCCCACTCCTCATCGTGGATGAGCCAGCCGAGCTCGCGCTGAATCTCGCCGAAGCTCATCGTCTCCGGCTCGCCGAGGAGGAGCGGAAGCTCGGGCGGCAGCTCCTTGCGGCGCTCGACGATCCGCAGCAAAGCGTCCGTAAGGTCGTCGAGATGCAAGAAGGGCTGTCCGGTCCGGAGGTCGCCCGGATAGGAATGACTGATGAGCTTGCGCTCATAGATCCGAGAAATCTGTCGAGCGAGGAAGGCTGAACGGCAGAGATCGTCGTAGACCCCGGCAGGACGCACCAGAACGGCCGGGATGGAACCGCGCTGCTCTTGGATCAGCCGCTCCGTTCGGATCTTGGATTCCCGGTACGGGAGCTTTGGGTCGATTGGCCAGTCCTCGTCGATCGGTTGCGCACGTTTGCCGGGCGCATGGACCAACATGGTGCTGGCGAAGACAAACTGCTCGACCTCGAAGGATTGCAGGCCGCGCAACAGCCGTTCGGTGCCACGAACGGTGACTTGTTCGTATTTCGGATTTGGCTCACCAGTAAGGTCGAAATAGGCGGCGAGGTGGATTACCGAAGCAATGCGCTCGCCATAGGCCGTTCGCACCCGCCGAAGCGCGGCCTCGACACTCTCTTCGGAAGTCAGATCGATGCAGATGCATTCGGCGGCCGGTGGTGGATGAGGCGGCGTCGCACGGTCCAGGCCGACCAGGGCGAAATGGTTGCCCAGCTTTTCGATCAGCGCCGCGCCGATGAAACCGCTGCTGCCGGTGACGACTACCGTGTCCTTTTCCATCGTGTGGCTTACCGCCCCTGACTTAGGTAATCGGTTGATCCGTTATTAACGGCTGGACATCAGATATTTGACCAGCGCCGCAGCAGCGAGGATCAGCACGATGAGCACGACAAGGCCGATCGGGCCCATGCCGCCCATCATCCAGCCCATGCCGTCCATCATGGCGCGCCCTCCCGCGTGATCCGCATCTACGTGACATACGCTTTGACAACGGCGCAGGCGGCGTAATGTTTCCGGTCGCCGTGCAAGGGGGCGCGTGCATACGCCGACCAGCACTGCGCTTGGCGCTTTCGCGGGACGCGTGATGCTGGATGGCGCGGCTCAATCCCATTCCATGCCCGCTTCGCCGACCTCGGCTCGTCCGCGTCGGGCACCGTTCGCTCGACCGGCTCCGTTCGCCCAGCCACTCTCCTCGGGATCGGCAAGATCCCTCAGGATCGGGCAGTCGGGTCGGTCGTCACCGTCGCAGTGGTCCGCCAGATGCTTCACCGTATCCCGCAGTGCCTCGAGCTCTGCGATCTTTGCCTGGAGCTCGGCCACGTGGTCGAGGGCGACGCGCTTCACCTCGGCGCTGGACCGGTCGCGGTCGCGCCACAATCCCAAAAGCTGCTCGACGCGCTCCACCGAGAACCCAAGACTTCGCGCCCGTTTGATGAAGGGCAGCGTATGGACGTCCGAGGTGGTGTAGGCGCGATAGTTGCCGGTGGTCCGCCTGGCCTCGGAAATCAGCCCGATGTCCTCGTAGTAGCGGATGGTCTTCGCCGGAAGGCCAGACGTCCTTGCGGCTTCTCCAATATTCATGGATCCTCCTTCCCTTAGGGCTGTCGGGCGTACAGTTCACAAGGTGCGACCAATTGATGCCTGTGCTGAGGCCGCTGAAGGCCGTGTCTGCGCGCAATCACTGCGCACCAGGCGATTGTCATGGCCGCCCTTTCGAGATGCGTCCGCATGATGCGCACCTGAGTCAACGACGTGGCGATTGATTCCTGCTCGTCGTCAGAGGTGAAATCGATCCTGCCGCGATGCCAGACGTCCTGCTTCTCCGTTCCGGCCCGGCTCGGGAGAAAGATTGACCTTCCAGTGAGTGGAAGGTCAAGGGCGAAGGCGAGGGTTGACCTTCCTCCGGCTGGAAGGTCGATGGTTAATCCGGTTCAGCACCCCAGAAAATTGTACGGTCCCTACGCCTAGGGAATGAGCTGCGGCCGTTGCCGCCCAGATGGTCGCGGAGATCGTCAAGCCGCCGCATCCGGCGCCTTCATGAAGCGCGACTGCGGGGGCGCGGCTGAGTCGAATGGAATTCTGGCGTGCTCGTGGACACAACGTGGGCAGCAGCAACGCCGGGCAAGGGCTGGCCTCAACAGAGGGAGAGATCCTGTGCCGAGCAGGCAACCAGCGTTCGCTACATGGGTGGCCAAGATCCTGGAGCTCGCGGGTGACGCCATCGTCTGTGTCGACGAAACTGACCGTGTCTTCTTCTTCAATCGGGCCGGCGAGGCGATGTTCGGGTGCCGCGCCGAGGAAGTCTTGGGCCGGCGAGTCGGTGTTCTCATGCCCCGGCACTCCCGGCAGGTATACCGGGAATACGTACGCGCCCTCGCCCCCGGGGAGGACATCCGATGGGAAGGGACGGGCCGCCGCAAGGCGGCGAATTCCCACTCGAGGCCACACTCTCATGCCAGGATTTTGACGGCCGCCCGGTGCTGATCATCAGCGCACGCGACATCTCCGAACGCCAACGGGCGCGCGAGCATGACGAGCTGCTGCTGCGGGAGATGGAGCACCGGGTAAAGAACCTTCTGGCCAGTGTCCAGGCCCTGGCGCGGCAGACGCTGTGCGTCAGCCCCTCACCCGAGATCTTCGCGGAAAGCTTCATTGAGCGGCTGGCGGCGTTGAGCCGCATTCACGCTCTGCTCATTCAAAGCCGCTGGCGGGGCGCGGCGCTGCACGATCTGGTCGGCGCTGAGCTGTCACCTTATCGTTCAGAGGAGCGCGGTCATGCCGCGATCAAAGGCGATGCGGTGTTCCTCGACCCAGAGCCGGCGCTGGCACTGAGCCTGGCGATGCATGAGCTCACAACCAACGCTGCTAAATACGGGGCGCTGTCGGTGCCCGAGGGTCGGGTCGAGGTAGCCTGGGAGGTAGAGGACAGGGGTGCGGAGCGGTATCTAATGCTGCACTGGGCGGAGCTGGGCGGTCCCGAGGTACAGGAGCCGCAGCGACGAGGTTTCGGGAGTACGCTCCTTGAGCAGGGAATCATATCGACGCTCGGCGGGACGGTGGATCTCCGGTTCCCGCCGGAGGGCGTGCGCTGCCAGATCGAGCTGCCGGTTAGCGCCAATCCGGAGCGGCAGCCTTAGCTCCGGCTCTACAGCACGCTTTGGGCCTCCGGGCGGGAAGCTTGCTGATACCAGGATTGCGCTCTGGGTGCTCGGCGCTAGGCCGGGCAGGATACAACCTCCCGAGTTGGGTTTTCGTCCGACGGTAACAGGGCGAGCATGCGTGCATGGGGTCCGTGCGCGCCTGACCTGAATGGCGCACACGGATCCCCGTCACCGCCGATGGGATGGAACGGTGCGCCAGATGTCGACGCAGATCACCGGCTCGTCGCGGACGCCGTCTTACGGATGTCGTACAGCTCCCATGCCGCCAGAGCGAAGATCAGCAGGCCCACGACGAGCGTATTCCACGTCGCCACGGCATTGCCGCTGAATCCCAGCACCCATGGTGAGATGACGAGCCACAGGCCGATGAGGAGATTCGTCCATTCCTCCCACGCGTGCGCTCCGAGGAGCCCGGCGGCGGCGATCGCCGCAACGACAACGCCGAAGATCCAGGCGTTCCATGCGGCCGCCACAACGACACTGCCGGCAGCGGCCGCCTCGGCGGGAGTGCCGACGGTAGTGGCTCCGGAGGCGAACTGCAGGACCCAGGGCGAAATGAACAGCCAGATCGCCAGGATCAGGTTCGTCCAATCCTGCCAGCGGTTGGCATTGGTGCGCTGCGTCATGAAGCGATTTCGCGCCATGACATACCCTCCTACTCCGCTGCCATGTCCCTTTTGCGGGAGCCGCCCCCACGAGGGGTCGCGCGCTGCCGCCCGGCAGCCACGCCTCATCCCGGAAGCCCAGGGCACCTCCTCGGGGACCATGGCGGTTGCGATCGGGGCTTCCACCGGTCGAACTAGGTCTCTAGTCGCTGGAAGGCCAACGCCCCCGCTGAAACTTCTCTGCTCAGCGAAGTCGGCTGGGCATCTTGCCAACTGGGGCCAGCAACCCCGTGTTACGTCGCCATGAGAGTCTTGTTTTGGCATCGGATGCGAGGCGGGCTCCTGGCGCTTTTGCTGGGCCTCAGCATGAGTCTGGCCGTAAGCCACGCCGGTTCCATGTCGGCCGAGATGGCTGTCGCGGCTGAGCGAGCTGCTCGATGGTTATGGCTGGGTCGACCGGGAGGAGGGCATCGCGCGCATCCCGATCGATCGGGCAATGGCAATTCTGGCCGAGCGCGGCTGGCCCAAGCCGGCCACCGGCGATTCCACCTCGGTGCGCCACGCGCCGCCCTTCGCGACCTTCTCGGAGCCGAATGCGATGGGCGAGCAGAGCTGAGGCGCAGCAGGCGAAACTTTGGCCCATGGGACGTTGCGTAGCCATCCGCCAGCGGAGGCGTACAATTCATGCAGACGGTGGTGATCACCGGCGGCAGCGCGGGGATCGGCATAGCCGTAGCCGAGAGTTGCGCGGGCCGGGGCTGCCGCATCGGCCTGATCGCGCGCGGCGAGGAGCGGCTGGAGGATGCTGGTCGGGCTCTGCGCGAGCTTGGCTCGCCCGCGGTGGAGGTGGCGTCCGCAGACGCTTCCGAAGCTGCCGAGGTCGAGGCGGCCGCCGACCGGTTCGAGCAGGCGCTCGGCCGGATCGGCGTCTGGGTCAACGCCGCGATGACCACCGTCTACTCGCCGTTCGTCGATATGAGCGCGGAGGAGTACGACCGGGTCACACGGGTCGTCTATCTCGGCGCGGTCAACGGCACGCGCGCGGCGCTGAAGCGCACGCGCCCCCGGCGCCCGGGTGCGATCGTCAACGTCGGGTCCGGCGTCACGGGATCACGCGCGAGCGCCACCCTGCTCACTAACTACGATGGCTTTGGCACTCCCGACGAGCGGGCGGTGATCAGCTAAAAGCAGACGTAAAGTAGGGATGTTGCAATGATGGACAAGATGCACCAGGCCTGATCGGCGACGTCTCCTTCCCTCTCGCTTTCTGCGATGGGACGAAAGAAGTCTGAGATGAAAGAAATATCCACGCGTCGGCGCGTATGTGGCGAGTGCCATCGCTATTTTGTGAGGGATATCGCCGATGCGGGAGTTATGCTTGCGCCGATGCTGCAAAACGCCATCTGGAAGCGCTTGGGGTATCGCAAGAAGGATGTCATCTGTTGGGACTGCGTCCGCAGTCGAGCGCAACAGCGTCTCGGACGCCCTCTGCGGGATCGGGATTGGCAGACCTGTAAAGCCACCCTGCTGCTCGGTGCCTATTGGCACTGGCCACGGGATGAGGTGCCACCGCATCTTCGCCCTTGGTTCGAAGCAGCATCTTTGTATTTCCGGCGCGCAGCCGCCGGAATTATGGCAAAGGAGACGCAGGCGGAGTTGCTCAGCATGTTCTATGCGGTCGTAGAGACCGAGGGCAGGGAGCCTGCATTCAGCCGGTCGGTTGATGCTCTCCGCGAGGCGATGGGCATAAAGAAATCGTTGAGATAAGCGCCATACCGTTATGTACAACCTCACGTAGAGCCATGTCTCTCGTTTGTATTATGCGGACTTTATTGCGCTTCGTGGGATGGCCCTGGCGATTACGCGTAACGACTTATCGGCCGCCGACCTGCGCGCCTTGCGGCGCGGCGGTCGAAGGGCCCCCATCAAGCGCCGGCTGCTGGCGCTTGCGCTTGAAGGCGCCTGGCGGACGGCGGCGGCGCGGGCGGCGGACATGGACCGCCAGCCCCTGCGCGACTGGGTGATCCAACGCCCACTCCCAAATTTCTCTGCTGAGCGAAGTCGGCTGGGGCATCTTGCCAACAGCGGCCAACAACGCCATCTTAGGTCACCATGAGACGGTGGCTTTGGCATCGGACGCGAGTTTTGCTCCTAGCGCTCTTGCTGGGACTCAGCATGAGCTTGGCCATAAGCCACGCCAGTGCAATGTCCGCCAAGATGGCCGTCTCGGCCGAGGCTCCCCAGCCCGGTGCGAACGGCTGCGACACCTGCAACGGCGACGATCTTTCCGCCGGCCTCGGCACATGTTTGTCGGTGTGCGGTTCTGCCGGACATGGCCTTGTGCCGGAAGGGCCTGCGGCCCTGCCGCCGTTCGACAAAGCAGACCCACGACTCGCGCATCGACAGGCCGGGGGCCATACGAGCCACCCGGATCACGGTCCTCCTAAAGCTCTCACCCTTTCCTGACGCCTGACCGTCTGCTCCCGCAGACGACGGCGTCGAGGCCTCCGCGCACCTCAGACGCACGGAGGTGACTTGGCTCTGCCACGCGCGCCAAAGCTGGCCGTATCCAAGGGTGAGTTTCCTCGAGATGAAGTCTGCCAGATTCGGACATCTCTCGCGCCGGTCCTTGCTGGCTGCGAGCGGCGCAGCTGCTCTCGCGGCGGTGGTACGGCCTTGGCCGCTCCGGGCCGGCTCGCCCATCGAGTATCGCCTTGTTGCAAGTCCGGGACGCGCGCATCTGGTCGGCGCGCCATATCCAGAGACCGCGGTCTGGTCGTACAACGGGACGGTGCCAGGCCCGGAGATCCGGGTGCGCCAGGGCGAACGGCTGCGCGTCGTCGTCGAAAACCGGCTCGGCGAGGAGACGACGGTGCACTGGCACGGCCTCCGCGTGCCGAATCCGATGGACGGCGTGCCCGACCTCACCCAGCCGCCGATCGCGCCGGGCGATGAGTTCATCTACGAGTTCGATGCGCCGGACGCCGGAACCTACTGGTACCACCCGCACCAACGGAGCTTCGAGCAGGTCGGACGCGGGCTTTACGGGCCGCTGATCGTCGAGGAGCGGCAGCCGATCAAGGTCGACCGCGAGATCACCTGGGTGCTGGACGACTGGCGCCTTGAGCGTGATGCGCAGATCAGCGGCGGCTTCGGCAACTTCATGGACGTCAGCCACGGCGGCCGGCTGGGTAACACGGTCACTGTCAACGGCCGCATTCTCGATAGCTTCGCGGTGCGCGCCGGCGAGCGTCTGCGGCTGCGGCTCATCAATGCCGCGAACGCGCGCATCTTCGGGTTGGCGTTCCAGGACCACCGACCAACGGTCATCGCGCTCGACGGCCAACCGGTAGAGCCGCATGAGCCGGCGGAGGGCCGCGTCGTCCTCGGCCCCGCGATGCGGGCCGATCTCGTGGTCGACATGAGCGGCAGGCCGGATAAGCGGTTTACCGTGGCTGACACGTTCTACCGCGACCGCGAGTACCGCCTGCTCGATCTCGTTTATGGCAAGGAGCCGCCGCTCCGTGAGCACCCGCTCGATGCGCCGGTGCACCTTGCCGCCAACACCATGCCCGAGCCGGATCTAGCAACAGCCGAGCGGCACCAGGTGACCTTCGGCGGCGGCATGATGGGCATGATGATGGCTGGTGGAATGATGGGTGGCGGGATGATGGGCGACATGATGAGGGGCACGATGAGGGGCACGACAGGCATGATGACGGGCCGCGGCGTCTGGACCGTCAACGGCGTGTCGGCGACCGGACACACCCCCAAGCCTTTCCTGACCCTGCGGCGGAACGACTCGTACGTCCTCGCCATGCACAACAACACGTTCTTCCATCATGGGATTCATCTGCACGGACACTCGTTCCGTGTGATCGCGCGGGACGGCGGACCGACGCGCTATCGCGAGTGGCAGGACACCGTGCTCATGGCGGCGGATGAGCGCGTCGAGATCGCTTTCGTGGCCGACAATCCCGGCGACTGGATGATCCACTGTCACATGTTGGAGCACCAGGCGGGCGGGATGATGGGCGTGATCCGGGTGGTCTGAGGGAAGACGGCGAGATGCTTGCCAGAGCCTCAATGATCGGGGCCATCGCGGCCGGCGTAATGGTGATCATTGGCGGCGCATCCGCGGCGCAGGGCGATCCCGAACAGGGCGAGCAGGTCTTTCGCGCCTGTATCGCCTGTCATTCGCTAGAGCCGGGCAAGCATCGCACCGGGCCGAGCTTGGCCGGCATCTGGGGCGAGAACGCTGGGACGGTCGAGGGCTTCTCCCGATATTCGCCGGCGCTCAAATCGACGGACGTGACGTGGACCGCAGAGACGCTCGACGCCTGGCTCGCTGATCCTCGGGCGTCCATTCCGGGGAACCGGATGATCTTCCCGGGTCTCAAGGATTCACAGGCGCGGGCGGACCTGATTGCATACCTGAAAGTCGCTGCGGCCGGAGGCGACGGTCCGCCGGACACCGCGGGCCAAGACGGGATGATGGGCGGCGGCATGGCAAGATCCGACATGCCGGACCTAAAGGCCATCGGTCCGGACCAGCAGGTGACGGCCATCCGCTATTGCGGCGACACCTATCACGTCACGACCGCTGCGGGTGAGACGCTTGCGGGTGAGACGCTCGCTTTTTGGGAGTTCAATCTCCGCTTCAAGACCGACTCGAGCGAGAAGGGACCCAGTGAGCGTCGCCCGGCGCTGTTGCCGGCCAGCTCCATGGGCGACCGGGCGTTCGTCATCTTTGCCCATCCTTCGGAAATCAGCTCCTTCATCGAGAAGCGCTGCTGAAAGGGGCCAACGAGCCAAGGACTGGTGGATACGATGCGACGACTTCCAGTGATCTTTGTAGCGGCTCTGCTTTGCATGGCTGCGGGCGCCACCTGGTTTGCGGTCGATGCGGCTGCGCAGCAAAGGGCACCCGTTTCGGGCACCTCCGAAAGGCCTGTGGAACTCGATGAATTCGAGCAGCGTGTGCGCGACTTCCTGCTCGAGCATCCGCAAGTGATCATGGACGCCTTACAGGTGCTGCAGGAGCGACAGCGCGCGGCCGAGGCCGACGATATTAAGCGCACCATCGCGGCGCGGCGAGACGAGATCTTCAATGATCCGAACGCTCCGGTAGGTGGCCATCCCGCCGGCGACGCCACCGTCGTCGAGTTCTTCGACTACAACTGCCCCTACTGCCGCAGGGTGGCGCCCACTCTGACCGAGGTCGAAGAGGCCGATGCCAATCTGCGCGTCCTGTACAAGGAGTTCCCGATCCTTGGGGCCGGTTCTCGATTCGCCGCCCGGGCGGCGCTCGCGGCGCACAAACAGGGGAAATACCTCCCCTTCCATACCGCCCTGATGCAGGCGCAAGAGCAGCTTGACGAGCTCAACGTCATGAAAATCGCGCAGGCGGTCGGGCTGGACGCCGAACGCCTGCGGCAGGACATGCAGGATGCCGCGATCGGGGAAGCGATCGCGCGCAACCTCCAGCTCGCCGAAGCGCTCGGGATCACCGGGACTCCGAGCTTCGTGATCGGCGACCAGATCGTCCCTGGCGCGGTCGGTCGCAGCAGGCTGGAGCGGCTGATCGCCGAGGCGCGGGACCGGGGAACCTGATGATGGACTGCATGATGATGATGGGCGGATGGCCGGGCATGCTGGCGGGCGGCCTCGTAGTTCTGCTGCTCGTTGTGCTGCTGGTTCTGAGTGCCGCCGCCCTGGTCAAGTACCTCCGGAGTTGAGGGTGGAGCTCATGCAATCGCGGCAGGAATCGGCACAGGCGCTGGCCAACACAGACGGAGTCCTTGCTCCTGCCTTGGGGGCGACAGCTCGCCATCAGCGGATACGAGGGATTTTCCTGCTGCCGCTGCTGGTGTTTGCCGGGCTTGCCGTAGCCCTCGGCTGGGGGTTGACGCGTAGCCCCGAGGTGCTCCCTTCCCCGCTGATCGGCAAGCCGGTGCCCGAGTTCAGCCTGCCCCCGGTGAAAGGCCGAACGCTCGGTCTCTCGAGCGCCGACCTCAAGGGCGAAGTCTCGCTCGTCAACGTCTTCGCCTCCTGGTGCACCGCCTGCCGCTATGAGCATCCGGTGTTCATGCGGATCAAGGAGGAAGGCGTCGTGCCGATCCACGGCATCAACTACAAGGACCGCCCCGACGACGCTGCCAACTGGCTGGACGATCTAGGCGATCCTTACACCCGCACGGGCGCCGATCGCGACGGCCGCGTCTCGATCGAATGGGGCGTGTACGGCGTGCCGGAGACCTTCGTGATCGATCGCGAGGGGCGGATCGTCTTCAAGCAGGTGGGGCCGGTCCTGCCCGAGATCTGGCGGGACAAGATCGCACCACTGATCGAGGAGCTGCGCCGGTGAGCGCCGTGGAGACTGCCATGCGGTTGAAGCCCATCATCGGGGCGGCCGCTGCACTGGTTGTGACCGCGCTGATCGCGGGCGGGGCGTACTTGGCCACGAACACCGCGCAGGAAGCGCGAGCGCCTGAGCCCACATCGCCGGCCACGGCGGCATCGACCAAGAAGGGCTTCGCCTTCAGCGCGCTCGAGACGCCGCGGGAACTGCCCGAGCTGCGCTTCGTGGACGGCGATGGCCGCGAGATGACCCTGGAGGCGTTCGAGGGCAGGACGATCCTGCTCAACATCTGGGCCACATGGTGCGTCCCGTGCCGGGAGGAGATGCCGGCGCTCGATCGCCTGCAGGCAAAGCTCGGCGGCCCCGACTTCGTCGTCGTGCCGCTGTCGATCGACCGCGAAGGTCTGCCGGCGGTCAAGGCGTTCTACGAGGAGCTCGGCCTCGAGGCGCTCGGCATCTACGTCGATCAGTCCGGCAAGGCGAGCCGGCAGTTGGGGGCCGTGGGCATCCCGACGACGCTGCTGGTCGATAGCGAGGGGCGCGAGGTCGGGCGCACTCTCGGGCCGGCGGAGTGGGATAGCGACGAGATCGTGGAATTCCTGCGCGGCTTCATCGCGGAGCGACCCGCCGCCGCTTCTCAGCCCGAAATCCCGGGAGAGACGCAGTTTGCCCTGCGTCCGGAGAAGCGCGGCGCCGAGTCGCAGCGCCACGTCCCCCTTGCCTTCCAGCCACTGGAAGGAACTATCTGATAGTTGCAGCAAATCGAGGAGACGAGAGCATGGACACATCGCGGACGGTAGCGGCCGAGAAGTCGTCGCTGGTGCAGGACTGGCTTGGCGCCCTGCGCTACTGGCTCGGCGGCCGGCGGGGTCTGATCGGCTTGGCCGTGGTGCTTGGGTTGGCGGCCATCGCGCTGAACTGGGGCTGGCTGGTCGCGGTCGGGATCGCGCCCCTGCTCCTGGCGTTCGCGCCCTGCGCCGCCATGTGCGCGCTCGGCCTCTGCGCGAGCAGGATGGGCGGAGGATCGTGCTCCAGCAAGACGGGCACCGCGGGCGATGGGACGTCGAAAGCGGCAGGGCCGGAGGCACTGCCCGCCGCGGCACCGGACCCGAACCAGCTCACGCTCAGCCTCGACGCTAGCAGCACCGCGACCCGGCCGGCGCTCGTCGCCCCGGCGGCGCCCGAGGGCGCGATTGAAACCCAAACTCCGGAGGAGGAGAAGATCCATGTCTAGGAACCTGAAAACCCTCGTCGCGGCGTCGGCCTTGATCGGCAGCCTGCTCGCCGCGCCCGCACTGTACGCCCACGGCACCGGTGGAAGTGGGGTGATGGGCGGCATGATGCAGGGGCGCCAGGGGGACATGATGGGTCAAGGCGGCATGATGGAAGGGATGATGGGCATGATGAACATGATGGGCCAGATGACCGGCATGATGGAGGACTGCAGCGAGATGATGCAGGGCATGGAAGGTGCCCAGCGTCCGAACGAGCAGTGGCAAGACCGGCAGCCCGAGCAGCCGCAGCCGGAAGGCGACGCCAGTTAGCGAAACCGGTCGCCGGGCAGCCGAAAAATGCCGAACCCGGCGGCCCGCCGGCGCTTTGATCGAAAGTCCTTCGGTCAATGCCACCTTTCCGTTGGAGCATCGGCGAGCGCCCGGTGCCCAACGATCGCGGATCGGAGCTGATCAAGCAAAGCGTGCTTCCGGCTCGATCTGACCCCGCGCTGATCTTCAGCTTGGAGATGAACCATGGCCACCTATACCCATCCCGAGACCCTCGTGGACACCGAATGGGTTGCCGAGCACATCAACGATCCTGGCATCCGCGCGGTCGAGGTCGACGTCGACACCTCCGCGTACGAGCAGGGGCACATACCGGGCGCGATCGCCTGGAACTGGACCACGCAGCTCTGCGACACGGTCCGCCGCGACGTCATCCCGAAGGACCAGTTCGAGCGGCTGATGGCGGACTCGGGTGTCGGCAACGACATCACGGTGGTCCTCTACGGCGACAACAACAACTGGTTTGCCGCCTGGGCATTGTGGCAGATGAAGCTCTACGGCCACGATGACGTTCGGATCATGAACGGCGGCCGCAAGAAGTGGATGACCGAGGGGCGCGAGCTGACCACAGACGCGCCGAAGGTCGAGCAGGCCAGCTACACCGCGCGCGACCCGGACCTCTCGCTGCGGGCGTTTCTATCCGAGGCGATACAGACGTCGGCGGACCGCAGCAAAGGGTTCGTCGATGTGCGCAGCCCGGACGAGTTCACGGGCAAGATCCTTGCCCCGCCTGGGCTTCCCGAAACCTGCCAGCGCGGCGGCCACATCCCCGGTGCCGCGAACATTCCGTGGGGCCAGGCCGTCAATGAGGACGGCACCTTCAAGTCCTTCGATGAGCTGAAGGCGCTCTATGAGGGCATGGGCATCACGCTGGACAGGCCGGTGATCACCTACTGCCGCATCGGCGAGCGCTCCAGCCACTCCTGGTTCGTGCTCAAGTACCTGCTCGGCTATCCGGACGTGAAGAACTACGACGGCTCCTGGACCGAGTGGGGCAATCTCGTCGGCGCCCCGGTCGAGAGGGGCGCATGACGTTGGTTCTCGCAAGTGCGCTCTCCGAACGCTGCCGGCGCGATGGCTGCGGAAGCCCGACGCCATCGCGCATTCCAGCCGGCGACCGCCACTGTCACTGCATGCGCTTGCGACCAGCTCGAACCGCGCGGAAGGACCGCCACCAATGACGGCCGCTCCCAAGACGGCATTGCGATCGTTCCGTGATCGCCTACCCTGCGTGGGCGCGCTCGTGCTGGCGGTTGGCCTGGTCGCTGTCCATGGCATCGCGAGCGCTCGCAATGGGAACGAACCACGCGGCGCGGTCGTCGCGCTGGCTTACGAAGCGGGGTCAGACGCGCTCTTAAAGGCGTACCCGAGAGCGCTCTATCGGAGCAGCGACAGCGGGCGGGGCTGGACGCCGGTTCCGTTGCCGTCCTCGGTTGAGGACGGAAGCATTGCGGCGGTGGCGACCCCCGCCGAGGGCCAGGGCGTACTGTACGTCGCGGGCCCGGGCCTGGGTGTGCTCCGTAGCGAAGACAACGGCGGCAGCTGGATTGCGCAAAACGATGGGCTGCCCAGCCGCGATGTGGTCGCATTCGCCACCCACGCCGATCAACCGGACACCCTCTACGCCCTCATTGCGGACAGCGGCATCTACCGGAGCCAGGACGCCGGCAAGAGCTGGCGGCTGATGGATCGGGGGCCGCAAGGCACCCGGCAGCTCATGCACTCGGACATGGAGGGCAGCATGGAGACCGGCTGGCTCTACGCCGCCACGGCGCAGGGGGTGCGCGTCTCCATGGACTGCTTCTGCCTCTGGCGCGACGCCGGCGAGCTCACCGGCGGGGTCCACAGCGTCGTCTACGACCCTCAGCAGCCGGAGCACCTCTACGCGGCGGCCGAGCAGGGGCTCTTCCGCAGCACCAACGGCGGTCAGGAGTGGGAGGCCACGTCGCCGGGGCCGGACGTGACGGCGCTCGCCCTCACGCCTTCGGGTGTGCTGTACGCCGCCACGGGTGATGGGGCGCTGTTTCGGAGCGTGGATCGGGCCGACACCTGGGAGCGCATCGGTGCATAACGTGCTCCTCGCCGGGATGATGGGGCTGGCCGCCCCTGTCGCGGTGGCGGGCGCAGCCCAGGACGCCCCGCCAGCGCTGGATCCCGAACACGTCGGAACGGGCCGCGCCATCTACCGCGAGTACTGCGCCTCCTGCCATGGCCTGGAGGGCGAGGGCGCCTCCGACTGGCAGGAGCCGGACGAACAAGGCGAGCTTCCCGCGCCGCCCCACGGTCCCCAAGGCCACACTTGGAGACACGCCGACGCAGCACTCTATCGGATGGTCAGCCAGGGTTGGCGGGATCCGTTCAACAAGACCAAGCGACTGACCATGCCCGGGTTCGAGGACGTGCTTTCCTCAGAGGAGATCCGGGCAGTAATCACCTACTTGAAGACGCTCTGGACGCCCGAGCAGCGACGCTTCCAGCGGGAAGAGAGCCGCGACAGGCCCTTTCCGTCCGATGCGCGGGAGCCTGTGTCTGTCAGCCCACCCAGAAGTGATTGAGGACCATGATGCGAGCTTTCGTCACTTTGCTTTTCGCAGCGATCGTTCTCGGCACCGGGGCAGCGAGCGCCACAGCCGCCAGCCCGGCCACCATGTACAAGAACCCGCAATGCGGCTGCTGCGAGGAGTACGCCAAGTACCTCGAGCGCAACGGCTTCGAGATCACGATCGAGCCTACGGTCGACCTCGCGACGATCAAGAAGATGGCTCGCGTGCCCTCGAAGCTCGAGGCGTGCCACACGCTGGCGATCGACGGCTACGTGGTCGAGGGCCACGTGCCGGTCGACACGCTCAACCGCCTGCTGACTGAAAAGCCGAAGATCAGAGGCATCGCGTTGCCCGGCATGCCGATGGGCTCGCCCGGCATGACGGGGAGCAAGGCAGGACAGTTCACCGTCTACGAGATCTCCGACGGCGTACCCGAGGTGTACGCCGTCGAGTGAGGAGCGGCTTGAACGAGCTGAAGGTGCGGGAACAGGAGGGTGAGATGCTCCAGCGACGACTGTTCGCTGCGCTCGTAACGGCGGTGCTCGTGGCGGCTGCCAGCCCGTCGGCCCTGGCGCATTCTGTCGACGATCTCGAGCAGCAGCTCTGGGACCGAGAGAAGTATTTCCAGCCGATCGACAAGGAGGCGCCCGAATTCACGCTCGAAGACGCCGACGGGCGGGCCTTCAGCCTCGACTCCCTGCGGGGCAAGGTCGTCGTCCTGCACTTCATCTACGCGAGCTGCCCGGATGCCTGTCCTTTGCACGCCGACCTGATCGCCAGGGTCCAGGAGATGGTCAACCAGACCCCGACGCGCGAGCAGGTGCAGTTCTTCAGCATCACCACGGATCCCGAGAACGACACGCCCGATATCCTGCGCGACTATGGTCCAGCGCACGGACTTGATCCGTCCAATTGGGTGTTCCTCACGAGCGGCCCCGACCGGCCCGAAGATACGACCCGCAAGCTCGCCGAGAGCTTCGGCCACAAGTTCACCAAGGCCGAGGACGGCTACCAAGTCCACTCGGTCGTCACCCATGTCATCGGCCCTGACGGGCGCTGGCGGGCGAACTTCCACGGCCTCGAGTTCGAGCCGACGAACCTCGTCACCTACATCAACGCTCTCGCCAATGCGCACGGCAGCGAAGGGCATCCGGAGCAGAGCTGGTGGGGCAGGATCGTCAACCTGTTCTGAGCATGGTGAACGTGCACCAAGCTGCGGCAGTGCCGGGCGGGCCGGGCCGAGCGCTCGGAACAGCCGGGCGGCGCCGGAAGAATGCGGTGGTCGTCGCCGTGCTGCTCGGCATCCTCGCGGGAATGGGCACGCTGGTCTATTTCGCGGTGCCGCTCTATCAGCTCTTCTGCCAGGTCACGGGATTCGGCGGCACGACGCGCGTTGCAACCGCCGCGCCCGAGGCTGCCGGCGCCGCGGCGATCACGGTGCGTTTCGACGCCAACGTGGCGCCGGACCTGCCCTGGAAATTCGTCGCCCCCAAGCCGGTCACGCTCCCGCTTGGGGAGGAGCGCCTGGTGGCGTTCGAGGCCACCAACCTCGGTGACGAACCCGTCCTCGGGACGGCGACGTTCAACGTGACGCCTTTCAAGACCGGCGAGTACTTCAACAAGATCGAGTGCTTCTGCTTCACCGAGCAGCTCCTGATGCCCGGCGAGAGCAAGGAGTTTCCCGTGACCTTCTTTGTCGACCCGGCGATCGTCGATGACGCCAGTGCCGCCGAGGTGTCGGCGATCACGCTCTCTTACACCTTCTTCAACAAGGGCGAAGCTGCGCGCGATGAATATCTCCGAACTCATCAGGTCGAAACCGCCGCTTCGAAGAGGGCTGAGTGATGGGACCTCTCGGACGGCTGCGGCGGCGACAGCCATGTCCACTGACCTGAGCTGGATCGGCACCCACCCGGGCCAGTGCCGCTGGGCGAGGCCTGCAGGCAAAGTCTTAAGTCTCGTGTGCCCGGGAGGCGCAGTGATGCGGGAGATCAGCCATGGCGAAGGAGATCGCTAACTCGCTGGGCCCGCTGCCGGAAAGCGGCAAGACCCGGCGCGATTTTCTCTACCTCACGACAGGTACCACCGCGGCCGTCGGCACCGCCGCCGCGCTCTGGCCGCTGATCGACACCATGAATCCCTCGGCCGACGTGCTGGCTCTTTCGACCGTCGAAGTCGATCTGGAAGGCGTCGAGCCTGGTCAGCGGATCACCGTCCAGTGGCGCAGCAAGCCGCTGTTCATCGTTCGCCGGATGCCCGAGCAGATAGCAGAGGCTCGCGCCGACGATTCAGCGGATCTGATCGATCCGGAGCCGGACAGCGCACGCGTCCAGCGCGCTGAATGGCTGATCATGGTGGGAGTGTGCACCCACCTCGGCTGCATCCCGCTGGGCCAGCGGGAGGGGGATCCGGTCGGGCGGTACGGCGGCTGGTTCTGCCCCTGCCATGGGTCGCTCTACGACATCTCTGGCCGCGTGCGTCGTGGGCCGGCGCCGCGCAACCTCGACGTGCCCGAATACACCTTTCTCGACGATACGCAGGTGCGAGTTGGCTAGCGTCGCAGGAGGGTTAGCGCAGAGGATTGGTAGAGCGACGAACGATCTCTTGCACAGGCTCGGGGTGGATGCGGACCGCGGTTGCGGCCTTTGTGGGTGGTTTTCGCTACTGCGGTCCGGGGCGCACGGGGCCGAGGCACCTATGAGGCAAAGGCGCTCCAACGCTCGAATGGACCCTTCCCTGGCCACCGCCCTTCCACACGTTCGAGGAACTACCGCAGGTCAACTAGGGATGCGCTGGCAGTCCAGACGACCGTGATGGTCTCCGTCCGCCGTCAGGACGGCGCGCAGCAGTGAGCGAGGAAATCAAGCCATGAACATCGGAACCGTCGCCGAGAGGTCCGGGGTGCCCCCCAAGACGATCCGCTATTACGAGAGCATCGGGCTCATCCCTTCGGCGGATCGACGACCGAACGGCTACCGGACCTACAGCGTGGTCGACATGCACACGCTCAACTTCATCAAACGGGCCCGCAGCCTCGGATTTTCCGTCGACGAGGTGCGCGATCTCCTCGAGCTCTGGCGTGACAAAAGGCGGACGAGCGCGGCGGTCAAGGCTTTGGCCACGCGGCACCTGGGCGAGCTCGACCGCAAGATCGCGGAGATCCAGACTATGCGCAGAGCGCTTGGCGACCTCGTCGCGCGCTGCCGCGGCGATCAGCGCCCCGACTGCCCGATCCTGGATGACTTCAGCCACAATCGAAACGGCTTGGTAGGACTCGATGCCGCGAGCAATTTGCGTGAGCGACGAGCCTCAGGCAGCTAGCATCTTATGCTCGAGCTATCCAGCATCGGCGTCCTGACCGCGTTCGCGGCAGGGGCGATCTCCTTCATCTCCCCTTGCGTGCTGCCTTTGGTGCCGGCGTACGTGTCCTACGTCGCTGGCGAGAGCCTGAACGGACCTGAGCACGCGAGCACTACGGCCAAGCTGCCGGCGCTGGCCTTGAGCCTGTTCTTCGTGCTCGGGTTCAGTACGGTATTCGTGATCCTCGGCGCCAGCGCCACCGCGCTGGGACAGCTGCTGCTCCAGTATCGCTACGAGACGAACATCGGCGGCGGCGTGATCGTCATTGCGTTCGGGCTGTTCATGATGGGGCTGCTCCGCCTGCCCTGGTTTCAGCGTGAGCTGCGGTTTCACACCACGATTCCCGGCGGACGCCCCCTCGGCGCCTATGTGCTCGGCCTGGCCTTCGCGTTCGGCTGGACGCCATGCATCGGACCGGTCCTGGGCGCGATTCTCACCGTCAGCGCAGTCTCGACGACCGTCTCGAGCGGCGTGGCTCTGCTGGGCGTTTACTCGCTCGGCCTCGGTCTGCCGTTCCTGGCAGCGGCGGCCTTTACCGGAGGCTTTCTCGCCCGGATACCGATCATGCGTCGGTTCGGTCGGCCGCTTCAGCTCCTCGCGGGCGGCGTGATGGTGCTGATGGGAATCGCAATGGTCACCGGGTATCTCTCCACATTCTCTTATTGGCTCCTCGAGACCTTCCCGGGCTTGGCGACCATCGGATGAGAACCGTCAGCGATTCAATCTCAGGTAGGAGCGCGATTCACGCGCGGATTCGCGTGCGGCCGGGATGACCAAACCCATGGCACTGGACGACGCTCGTCCGAAAGCCAGGAGCACTCGGCGTACCCAGGAGACAAGACCGCCGGTGGTGCGGCGTCGGGTCCTGTCGGGCGCTCTCGCACTCTTCGTGGTGCTGGCGGTCATCGGCGCGGCCGGGCTGACACTCCTCCTTGTCGAGCGGATGGAGGGAGAGATCTCAGTCCAGGCGTTCGAGGATGTGATCCTTTCGTGGGGGCACTGGGGCGTCCTAGCGTCGATCGGTCTGATGGTGCTCCACTCCTTCGTGCCTTTCCCGGCCGAGTTGGTCGCTCTCGCGAATGGCATGCTCTACGGTCCGTTCTGGGGCACGGTGATCACCTGGGTCGGCGCGATGCTGGGGGCGTTCCTGGCCTTCGGGCTTTCACGCGCGTTCGGCCGACCTTTCGTCGTGGCCATGGTGGCGCGCCGCGACTGGCGGATGCTCGACGACTGGGCCGGCAAGCATGCGGCGGAGATGGTTTTCCTCGCCCGCTTCCTCCCTGTCATCTCCTTCAACTTGGTGAACTACGCGGCCGGTCTCACGAGGATCTCGTGGTGGGCCTTCGGATGGACAACGGGCGTCGGTATCCTGCCCCTAACCATTCTGATGGCGGCGATGGGGGACCAGGTCGGCAAGATGCCGTGGCACTGGTGGCTCGCGCTCTTCGCGGCTGCCGCGGCGGGCTGCTTCGTCGTCCAGCGGTGGCTCCGGGTCAGAGCCTCGAACAAAGCTTGCACTCGCCGACAGCGTTGATTCCTGTCTCGGGAGGTTCAGACCACGCAGTCAGGGCAGGCGGAGAAATCCCGATATGTAAGAACCGGTACGGACACTCGACCCAAAGTCTGAGGTGGCCGGAGGTCCGTCGGGCCCCGAGAGCGGCGATCCGCGTCGCCCTCCTCGCAGCCGTCCTTGCCCTTTCGGCATGCGCGCCGCAGACGCAGCTGAGGGGCCCCGCGATCCAGCCGCCGGAACTGGCGGATGATCACTTTATCATGGCCGATGGCACGCATTTGCCGGTCCGCCGCTGGATGCCAGAAGGCAACGTAGATGCCGTCGTCGTTGCGCTGCACGGCTTCACCGACTACCGCAACGCCTTCTCCGATCTCGGCACCTATCTGGCCCGGCGCGGCATCGCCACGTACGCCTATGACCAGCGTGGCTTCGGAGGCACGGCACGACGCGGCATTTGGCCGGGTACCTCGCTGCTTGTGGAGGACCTGATCCAAGCCACCGAACTGGTGCAGAAGCTTCATCCCAAGGCCAAACTCTTCGTGCTGGGAGAAAGCATGGGGGCTGCCGTGGTGCTGGTCGCGATGAAGCGTCACGATCTCTCCGATATCAGCGGGGCAGTACTTGTCGCTCCTGCTGTGTGGGGATGGCGGGTAATGAATCCCGCGCTCGCGGGGCTGCTGCGTCTTCTCGCACACAGCGCGCCACGGCTGCCCATTTCCGCCAGCGAATTCCGAAAATTGGCCTCCGACAATCAGGCAATGCTGGAGGCGCTCGATCGGGACCCCCTGGTGCTGCAGTCCGTGCGCGTGGATGCCCTATACGGCCTCGTCACGCTCATGGACGACGCTCTCGAAAGCGCGACTTCTCTCGGTACTCCGACGCTCGTCCTGTACGGAGCTCGAGAGCGCATCATTCCTCGAGCAGCCAGGGAAGAATTCATGAGCCGCCTACGAGCCTCGCAGCGGGTGCTGATCTACCCCCAGGGCCACCACACGCTCCTTCGCGACCGCAACGCTGAAGTTGTTCTGCATGAGGTGGCAAGCTGGATCGACGAGATTTTCGGTTCTCGGAGCGGCCGGGGTGCAAGTCTGAAGAACGCCGTAGCGACGAGCAGGAGCTAAGCTACCGCCCCCGGGGCCGCGCCATTCCCATCAGGGCGAGGTTGCCTTGCGCGGCGCCGATCACGGGGAGGCCCGCCCAGGATGATCGCGAGTGCCCAGCGCGAGATCGGGGCGAGTAGCCGCTTGCAACGCTCGTTTCCCGCCGGCCTTGACCTTCCATCGACTGGAAACCCTATATGCATCGTAGCCGCTAGGCTAGGCCGGCGACGACCTTCTTCCGGAGAGTTTCGCGCCCGCCTCGAGGAGGCGGCCCCAGGCCATCACCCGGGCGGGTACACCGGCGAAGAAGAGCTTCTCCGCATGGACCAGCAACCGAGCGCGAGTGGCTCTGGCAAAGCGTCGAGGGAAGTGGATGAACGAGACCACCGGCGTCACGCGCGAGCGCGTAAAGGATCCCGTCTGCGGCATGGAGGTCGATCCGGCAACGACCGAGCACCGCGCCGAGCACGAAGGGGTCTCCTACCACTTCTGCTGCCGGCGCTGCGCCGAGGCCTTCCGAAAAGATCCTCAGGGCGCGCTGGGGAAGATGGTTACGGGCGGTAACGCCCACGCCGATCAAGGCGCCGGTCAGCGGCGGCCAGCCGCAAGCGCCGGCAAGTACATCTGTCCGATGTGCCCGGGCGTCGAGAGCGAGGAACCTGCCGCCTGCCCGAAGTGCGGGATGGCACTCGAACCCGCAGCTCCCGCCCTTGGCGGCACAAAGGTTCAGTACACCTGCCCGATGCACCCCGAGGTTGTTCGGGACGAGCCCGGAGAATGCCCGAAGTGCGGCATGGCCCTCGAGCCGATGACGATCTCTGCCGAGACGGAGAACCCCGAGCTCACCGACATGACGCGACGGTTCTGGGTTGGTGCCGTCCTGACGGTGCCGATCCTGGTTCTCGCGATGGGCAGTTACATTCCAGGGCTGGGGCCGCTCCTCGAGCAGCTCGTCCCGCATGACGTCTCCAGATGGCTGGAGCTCCTCCTTGCGACCCCTGTCGTGCTTTGGGCCGGCTGGCCGTTCTTCCAGCGGGGCTGGAAGTCGGTGGTCACCTGGAACCTCAACATGTTCACGCTGATCGCGATCGGCGTCGGTGCGGCCTACGCCTACAGCGTCGTCGCGACGCTGGCCCCGGGCATCTTCCCGGCGGCTTCTCGCTACGCGTCGGGCACGATCGGTGTCTACTTCGAAGTGGCGGCCGTCATCGTCGTGCTGGTGCTGTTGGGACAGGTTCTGGAATTGCGGGCGCGGGAAAGGACGGGTGGTGCTTTGCGCGCGCTGCTCGACCTCGCGCCCCAGACCGCCCGGCGTCTCAAGGACGACGGCGACGAGGAGGAGATCGCGCTCGCACAGGTCCACGAGGGCGACCGCCTGCGCGTGCGCCCGGGCGACAAGGTGCCGGTCGATGGCGAGGTGCTGGACGGGCGCAGCGCCGTCGACGAATCCATGGTGACCGGCGAGCCCATCCCCGTCGAGAAGACCGCGGGCGACAAGGTCATCGGAGGCACGGTGAACGGCACCGGCGGCTTCGTGATGCGAGCCGAGCGCGTCGGCAGCGAGACCATGCTCGCGCAGATCGTGCAGATGGTGGCGGAAGCGCAGCGCTCGCGGGCGCCGATCCAGCGGCTTGCCGACGTCGTGGCCGGCTACTTCGTGCCGGCGGTCGTGGCGGTGGCCGTGCTGGCCTTCATCGCGTGGGCGATCTGGGGGCCGACCCCTGCGATGGCGCATGCGCTCGTGGCCGCGGTCGCGGTCCTGATCATCGCGTGTCCCTGCGCGCTCGGCCTGGCGACGCCGATGTCGATCCAGGTCGGCGTCGGCCGTGGCGCGCAGGCGGGCGTGCTGATCAAGAGCGCCGAGGCGCTCGAGCGGCTGGAGAAGGTCGATACGCTGGTGGTCGACAAGACCGGCACGCTCACGGAAGGCAAGCCGCGCGTCGTTACCGTCGACGCCGGCGACGGCATCGGCCAGGACCGACTTCTGCGGCTTGCGGCCAGCCTCGAGCGTTCCAGCGAGCATCCGCTCGCCGCCGCGATCGTCGAGGCTGCCAGGGAGCGGGGGGTCAGGCTGGCCGAGACCCGCGATTTCGACGCACCGACCGGGAAGGGCGTCGTGGGCATGGTCGAGGACCATCGCGTCGCTCTCGGCAATGCTCGCCTGATGGACGATCTGCGCCTGGAGGCCGGCCGGTTCGCCGCACGGGCGGAGGAGTTGCGCCGGGATGGCCAGACGGTGATGTTCGTCGCGCTCGACGACGCGGTGGCCGGCCTGATCGGCGTGGCGGACCCGATCAAGACGACGACTCCGAAGGCGATCCGGGATCTCCGGGCGGACGGCTTGCGGATCGTCATGCTGACCGGCGACAACCGGACGACGGCCGAGGCGGTCGCCCGCAAGCTCGACATCGACGACATCGAGGCCGAGGTCTTGCCGCAGGAGAAAGGCGAGGTCGTCAAGAAGCACAAGTCCGAAGGTCGCATCGTCGCCATGGCCGGGGACGGCGTCAACGACGCCCCCGCGCTCGCCGAGGCCGACGTCGGCATCGCCATGGGCACCGGCACCGACGTCGCGATCCAGAGCGCCGGCGTCACCCTGATCAAAGGCGACCTCGCGGGCATCGTGCGCGCGCGACATCTGAGCCGGACGGTGATGCGCAACATCCGGCAGAACCTGTTTCTCGCCTTCGTCTACAACTCGCTCGGCGTGCCGGTGGCGGCGGGCGTGCTCTATCCGGTCTTCGGGCTGCTGCTGAGCCCTATCATCGCCGCCGCGGCCATGAGCCTGAGCTCGCTCTCCGTCGTCAGCAATGCGCTGCGTCTGCGAGCGGCGCGCATCTAACCTGGCTCGGACGATCAGGGGCAAGCCCGCGGAGGGAAGACCGAGATGAAAAAAATCACGTTCATCTTGTTATCCGCATCGTTCGCTTACGCTGCAGCTGCGGGATCCCTCCCGGATGTTGAGAGGCCCGATTTCTCCGTCAGCAGCGAGGTGATTACGAGCCTGGATTCGATGATCGGCCGCCTCCAGGCCGCGGCAGAGGATGGCCCGTCCTCCTGGCAGGTGGGCCGTGCGCTCGGCAACTGCAAAGAGGTTCGGCGCACTGTCGCGCAGTGGCCGGGCGTCGGCGCCTACGATGCGCGTGGCGCCGAACGACTCTGGCAGGAATGCAGAAGCACCTATGACGCGGTGCGCTGAGACATTGCGACATCGGACCCACGCCTGATCGAGCGAAAGCAAGCCCATGATCGAGACCTACTCCGACTGGCTGCAACTCTGGCCCTATGCGATCGTGACGATCGTCATCGCCTCATGGGTCCTCTATCACTTTCTGGCACCCGCGAGCTGGCGCGATTGGGCCAGCGCGGGACTGGTGCAAGCGTTCATCATCGCGCTGTACGCGGAGATGTACGGCTTCCCGCTCACGATCTACGTCCTGACCAGCTTCCTGCCGATCGAGATCCCGCTGGTCCACGAGAGCGGCCATCTCTGGGCTACGCTTCTGGGCTACGGGAAGATCGGGGCTGGGATGGAGATGGCGATCGGCTACGCCTTTGTGGTCACCGGCCTCATCATGATCATCAAGGGCTGGATCAAGGTCTACTATGCCGGCGGGCGGCTGGTCACGGACGGGATCTACGGGATCGTGCGCCACCCGCAGTATACCGGCATCTTCCTCGCGATCTTCGGGCAGCTCGCGCACTGGCCAACCATCCTGACGCTGGCGCTCTCTCCGGCGATCGTCCTGGCCTACGCGCACCTGGCCCGATGGGAGGAGCGACGCCTGATCGCGCATTTCGGCCCCACATACATCGCGTATCAGCAGCACGTGCCGATGTTCTTGCCCCGCTGGCAGACGATTCGCCAGCTGCTGGCGGCGTCCTGACCACGGCTCGGGTACGCCAATCACGTTCAGACGGGTTCAGCAATCAGAACGGCAACTTCACAGAGTGCCGACGCTCTAAGGCATGGCGGACATGGTGCGATGGGAGACTGAGGGGTTGCGGAGTCGACTGTATCGTTGGCGGCTACTGCCGTTTGGGGCCGTCATCGTCGGTGCTTGTTCCATGACTTCGGCGACGGCAGGCGAGGCCGTGTTGCTGGTCGATCCCACGGAAGCGCTCGACCAGACCTGGACCCACCAGCGCTTCGAGGGCGAGACCGACTACGAAAGGGTCACGCTCGACGGCATTGACGCGATCCGGGCCGTGGGCCGCGATTCCGCGTCCGGCCTCTATCGCGAAGTCCAGCTCCAGGTTTCCGACCACCCTTGGCTGGAATGGACTTGGCGCGTCGATCGGCTGCAAACGACGGCAGACATCCGCGTCAAGAATCGCGAGGACTTTGCGGCCGCGATCTTCCTGATCTTTGGCCGCCCGAGCATGTTCAATCGAGACGTGCCGACCTTGGCTTACGTCTGGACGAGCGACCGACTGCCCGAAGGGTCGGTGGTCGACAGCCCCTATCATCCCGGCTCGGTGCGGGACATCGTCCTGCGCAGCGACGGAGATGACCTGGGACAGTGGCTCCGCGAACGACGCAACGTCGTGGAGGATTTCCGCAAGGCGTTCGGACGCGACCCTCCGCCGGTCGTGGAGGTCCTCGCGCTGTTCACGGATAACGACCAGACGGGCGAGCCGGTAGAGGCCTATTACGGAGCGATCATCGCGCTCTCCGACTCGACATGACTCCCTCACGGAGGCTGGTCGCCGCGTTGGGGCCAGTTCTTGCCCGATTAAGCATCCCTCCGATGCGCTTCATCCGCAGTCGCGCCAGCGCCTGCGCTCGCGATCAGAGCCAGTCCGACGAATCCGCCGAGGCCCAAGACCGTCGCCACTCCCGCGATCCGGAGTGCGGCCAGAACGGTCACAATATGTTTGCCTGTCTCGGGATCGTAGTCGTAGCGAAAGAGGAACAGCTGGTCGGTGAACGAGCCGATTGTCCCATCAGCCGCCTCGATCAATCCGAACTTCAGGTCACGAGGCGGGTACATAGCGGGCAACGCGACCGGCTGGCGTATGGTCGAAGTACACCCTCTCACCGCTGGACGGACAAAGGGGCAGGGCTGAGCCAATCAAGGGCGAGGCACGCTTCCTCCGGGCAGAGGGCTCAGGCCACTGCCAAAGAGGTCCCCGCCCCCGCCGCCGTCGAGCGTGCGTATATGGGAGCTGCACGAAGCTTCTCCCACCTCTTGACCCGAGTTTCTCGCGATGAACTAGTACCCACTGTCGCAAGAACGTGAGCCATGAGCGTCTCGTCATTGCGAGCGCCCGAAGGGAGCGAAGCAATCCAGCGACTGCGGGCTGGTCTGGATCGCCACGACCGCTTTGCGGTCTCGCGATGACGGGAAGGATGGCGCACGAACTTATGGTTTCGGGCACTAGAACGGCAAGATCCCGGTGACCGAGATCGAGCCCCGCCGTTACCTCGCCGAGTCGAATACGATCTTCTGGTTCCTCGCCGACGGCGGGCCGCTCCTGCCGGCGATGAGGCTCGAGCGGGCGGGGGGCTGCAGTGGCTGTTCTTCGAGCAGTACAGCCACGAGCCAGCGCTCGCCCTCGCCCGCTCCTGGCTGCCTAAGCATCTTCAAGCAGGGCGAGGATCGGCGCGAGGCGCTGGCAGAGCGGCAGCGCGCGGGCCACAACGTGCGGCAGGTCACGAAGGCGCGCTTGGCCAGAGCGCCGTTCCTGGTCGCCGAGCGCTATTCGATCGCCGACATCGTGCTCTATACCTGCACGCACGTGGTCCGACGTGACGGCATCGACCTCGCACCCTGTGCGGGCATCCCGGGCCTGGCTACGCCGGGTCGCTGCTCAGCTGGACCACACCCCGATCACGGCGCCGGTCGCCTAAACGGCGCGGCTCAAGCGAACAGCCGCTCCCCATCCAGTTCCCGATACAGGTGGGCGACGTATTCGCCGTAGCCGTTGAACAGCTGCGTCAGCACGCGTTCGTCACTGCCGAGCACGCGTTCGGTCGCCTGGCTCCAGCGCGGGTGCGGCACCTCGGGGTTGACGTTGGCCCAGAAACCGTACTCCGATGGCTGGATCGCCTCCCAGAACGTCACCGGCCGCTCGTCGGTGAAGGTGAAGCGGACGATGGATTTGACCGACTTGAAGCCGTACTTCCACGGCGCCACCAGGCGAAGTGGGGCTCCGTTCTGGCACGGCATCGGCCTGCCATAGAGACCGGTCGCGATGAAGGCGAGCTCGTTGGTCGCCTCGGCCATGGTCAGGCCCTCGATGTAGGGCCAGGGATACCAGCTCTGGCGCTGGCCGGGCGCCATCTCGGCATCCATGAATGTCTCCATGCGAAGATAGCTGGCGCCGGACAACGGGCGGGCGAAGTCGACCAGCGCAGCGAGCGGAAAGCCGCTCCAGGGTACTGCCATCGACCAAGCCTCGACGCAGCGGTGCCGGTAGAGCCGCTCCTCGAGCGGCATCCGGCGGATGAGCTCGTCGGCGTCCAGCGCACGCGCCGTTTCCACCATGCCGTCGATCGTCACCGTCCAGGGCTGGAGCTGGAGCGCTTGCGCGGCGCTCGCGATCTGCTTGTGCGAACCGAACTCGTAGAAGTTGTTGTAGCTGGTTGCCCAGCTCTCCTCGGTGAGCGGACGATCGAGCCAGTAGGCGTCATTGCGCTGGACAGGGTAGAGATCCGCCCACGGATCCGGCGAAGGCTCGGGCTCGGCCTGCGCGCTTCGCATGTGCTCCGGCGCCATACGCAAGGCTGCCGGTGCGGCCAGGATCGCGCCGCCAAGGCCGAGCCCGGCCAGGATGCGACGGCGATCCAGGTAGACGCGCTCGGGCGTCGCCGCTTTCTCAGGCAGCTCCCAGGCGCGCTTCTTCCTGATGTTCATCATGGCTCCTTGTGCCAGACAAGGCCACGACCAGCGCCACGCCCGGCGCGCCGAGCAGCGACCAGGCGGGCCAAGTGAGCGCGCTCTGGAGAATCGGAGCCCAGAGTGCCGGATGCAGGTAGCGCTGGGTGATCGCCTGGGCGAAGTTCAGGCTGCCGCGGTCGAGCGCGTACCAGAGCTCGCCCGCAGCAATCATGCGCCAGGTCCCGCCGGCTGCCGCGAGCAGCACCTCATAGCCGAGCGCCGCAAGGGCAAGGCAGACCAGCACCCAGCCCACCACCCGGCCGAGCCTAATCACCAGGCTCGCCCCGACTTCCTTCTCTGCTGCGTTCTGCACGAACATCGCTCCAAGGCTCTCCTTCAGTCCTACATATGCGGCGCCAGCGGCGAACGGAAATGCCGGCTGCTCACAAATTCGATAGCCTCCGCTCATGGCGGCGGGTGTAGCCGCCGGTGCTGGAGCATTCTGAACTTTAACACATCTCGCTGTCGGGTATGCTATGCTCCGCTGATCGCGACGCTCGGGGACCCGGCCGATGGAAAGACCTGCCGATCTTACCGATGGCGCGGCCGGCAACCACTCTGCGCCAGATCCAGCGATCGCCCAGGCAAACGCCTGCGGGGTCGCTCGAGGCATCACGCGCCGGCGCGCCGGCCTGCTGCTTGCGTCCCTGGCGGCATCCTCATTTGCTGGCTGGACGATGCTACAAGCCGGTCCGTTCTCCGGACGGTCGGCTTTCGGGTCTATCCGCTCGATCACTCCGGAAGCCGGACGAGCGCTGTTCGACGAAGCCGCGGCGAGTGTTCTACCGACCACGGGTTTCCAGAGCCGGATTGCGTTGCAAGACAGCGTGCTCAAACTGGTCGCCGAGGGTGTCATCGATCCAGAGCGCTTCGCGTCGGTCTATGAGAGCCGCGGCGGGCTTCCGGTCGAGCTGAGGTACACCTTGATCTGGCCGTCCCTCCTGCCGATCCACCTGACCGCGGAGAACGCCGGTTACTATGTCAATCTGCTGTGGCCGCTCGGGCTCGCCAACTACATGTCGACGAACCAGACCAGCCCGGTCAACGGCGATTCGCTGTTCAACCTCGCGTCGACCGGAGGATGGACCTTGGGCAAGGAGGAGAACGGCGGCGCATACTTCAACAGGTCCCGCATCGTCGAGCTGACGCCCGAGCAGGAGGCGCTGGTGACCCGGGTCGCCAAGAACACCTACCGGCCCTGCTGCAACAACTCGACCTTTTTCCAGGACTGCAACCACGGCTCAGCTCTCCTCGGGCTGTTGGAGCTCGGCGCATCCCAGGGGCTGACCGAAGACGAGCTCTATCAGGAGGCGCTTGCATTCAATGCGTTCTGGTTCCCGCAGGTCTACATGCAGACCGCGCTCTACTTCAAGGTGGTGGAGGACATCGACTGGGCCGATGTCGATCCCAGGACGGTGATGAGCGCCCGCTATTCCGCGCTCGGACCTTGGCGGGCAACCGTCGGGGCGCAGCTTGCCGAAATTCCCAATCTCCTTCCGGAGCAGGAAGACGGCGCCAGCTGCGGGACGTGACGGGACCGACGCGTCGACTCACCCCGGTCGGGCACGCTTCATCCGCGCTGCAACCTGCGGTCGGGGGCCAGAGATCGCCGGAGCTCCGTTGAGGTAGGCCCGGACGATGAGGTAGATTCCGATAAGAATCATCGGCATCGACAGAATCTGCCCCATGGTCAGCGTGCCGACAATGAAGCCGAGATGCGCGTCGGGCTCCCGAAACAGCTCGACGACCGTGCGGCTAACGCCGTAGCCGAGGAAGAACACGCCGGTGAGAAGTCCGGTACGCCTGGTCATCCCGGGAAGATGCGCAAGCACGGCGAGCACGGCGAAGAGGGCGATGCCTTCGAGGAACGCCTCATAGAGCTGGCTCGGATGCCGCGGCAGAGCGCCGCCGTGCGGAAACGCGACCGCCCACGGAACGTCGGTCACGCGGCCAAACAACTCACCATTGATGAAGTTGGCGATGCGACCGAAGAACAGCCCAATGGGCGCGGCCGCAGCCACGAGATCGCCGAGCGCCAACATCGGGAAACCCCGCCGGTGGGAGAACACCAGGACCGCCACGACGAGGCCGAGCAGCCCGCCATGGAATGACATCCCGCCTTGCCAGACATAGACGATCTCCACCGGGTTCTGGAGGTAATAGGCCGGCTTGTAGAAGAGCACGTAACCGAGCCGGCCGCCCAGGATGATACCCAGGACGGCCCAGCTCATAAAATCGTCGAAGTCCCTGGCATTCGGAGGAAAGTCGTTGCGCTTGGCGAGATGGACGCAGTAGCGCCAGCCGAGCATATCCCGACGATGTAGGCTAGGGCGTACCATCGTATCGCGAAGGGGTCGATGGCGATCACGACGGGATCGATGTTGGGGAACGTGATTGATGACATGCTGCTGCTCGGATGATCGGGACCTGAACCTATGCTGGGTCGACTGCATCGTTCGCCGGTTTGGAACCAGTTACCCGGAGCCGTAATCCATCCATCTACTAGAAGGTCAACCCCTGTCATTGCAGCGAGCGTCCATCCGTGCCGGTGAGGGACGCCGCCTCCCTCGCTGTAGACTGGTAGACGATTCGGGCGAGCGTTTGCGCTCGAGGCGTCGCGAATCAGCTGTTCTGCGGCGCCTCCGATGAAGGCTTTCCAATCTTCCGGTGCGCACCTACTGTTCGAACTCTCGCACCAATGAGTCAGAAGAGTTTTCAGGGGGATGCCGACGACGCCGATACTTCTCGATCCTCATCCGCCCGCGGATAAACAGGTCACGTAGTGCCGATTGTCTTCTATCTGGTGGTGGGTGCGCTCGTTGTCGCCTTCCTTGCGGCGGCGCTCAGAGTTCTGCGCGAGTACGAGCGGGCGGTGATGTTCACCCTTGGTCGCTTTACCGGGGTCATGGGTCCTGGGCTCATGATCATGGTGCCATTGATTCAGCAGATGGTCCGTGTGGATTTGCGGACGCACGTGCTCGATGTCCCCCAGCAGGACGTCATCTCCCGGGACAACGTTTCGGTGAGAGTCAACGCCGTCGTCTACTACCGCGTTTTGCAACCGGATAGGTCAATCATCCAGGTTGAGGATTTCAACAGCGCCACCAGCCAATTGGCCCAGACCACCTTGCGCTCCGTGTTGGGCCGGCATGATCTCGACACGATGCTTGCCGAGCGGGACAAGCTCAACGCGGACCTGCAGCGTATCCTCGACGAGCGAACAGACGCGTGGGGCATCAAGGTCAGCAACGTCGAGCTGAAACACGTCGATATTGACGAGAGGATGATCCGGGTGATCGCCCGGCAGGCGGAGGCTGAACGTATCCGCCGGGCCAAGATCATCGAGGCCGAGGGCGAGCAGCAGGCAGCACAGAGGTTTTTGGATGCCGCTCACATCCTCTCCGCCCGCCCTGAGGCGATGCAGCTGCGCTACCTCTCGACGCTCATGACCATCGCCAACGAGCGCTCGAGAACAATCGTTTTTCCTTTGCCCTGGTAGAGCTCGGCACCTGCAGCAGACGCGCGGCCCAGCCTAATTAAGGAACTGACGCCACTCCCGATCCAGTGGAGCAGATGGGCCCTGCGAGCAGACGTTTAGATAGAGGGGTGTCGCTCAGCGAGACACTGCGCGTGATCTGAAAGCACTTCAATCACCCGGCAGTCGCGGACCTGATTTCCCGCGCACTGCTCAATCATGCGCTCGAGTTCGGCCTTCAGTGCCTGGAGCCGGGCGATCCGAAGCTCGACGTTCTGCAGCTGCGCCCGTGCGATCAAATCCGCGGACGCACAGGATTGCTCGGGGTGATCGGCAAGACTCAACAGCTGGCGGATGGCATCGAGGGGAAAACCGAGCTCGCGGCTGTGCCGGATGAAGGCGAGCCGGTCGACGTGTTCATGGCTGTAACGCCGCTGGTTGCCGGCCGTGCGTGCGGGCTCCGGCATGAGCCCGATCTCCTCGTAGTAGCGGATCGTCTGCACCTTGCAGCCGGTCTGCTGTGCCAGATCGCCGATCGTGAAATCGCCCGGCAAGCCTTCACCCCTTGAACCTATAGCGGCTGTAGCCACCAATTTTGGTGGGCTGCGCCCGAGAGGCAAGAGCGCGGCGCCCATTCACGTTCGCTGAGGGAGAGAGTCACCATGCTCACGATGGAGACGGACGACAGCGGTGTCGTTCTGATCAAAGCATCGGGCAGGCTGTCCAAGGCCGACTACGACCGGTTTGTCCCGGAGTTCGAGCGCATTGCCGGGGGTCGTGTCGCGAAGTTGGTGGAAATTGGACAGCGTAGGAACCGAAGGGCATGGTTGTTGCGTTCAGGCGGCGAGGTCAAGGTCGCTGGGTGAGCGCTCGAGGGTGGGCCAGCCATCGACCCGGCG
>JBOHKK010000002.1:0-62160 GCA_050729115.1 Geminicoccaceae bacterium
CCCGCAGGTCCGATCATCGGCTGACCTCCCGCAGGACCGCCGCATAGCCAGCGACATCGACCTGGCTGTCGAGATGCTTCGGGTCGCGGGCGAGCCGGGCCAGCTTCAGGTCGATCAGGCACAGCACCACCTGCGCCGGGCGGACCTTGCTGCCGAGTGTGCGTGACCAGCGCTGAGCTACGTGCTCGAACAGGTCGACCGGCTCGCCGTACTCACGACGACGCCGATTGACCAAACCCGCGGCGTGCTCCAGGAAGGCTTCGGCGTTCATCGCCTGCCTCCAGTCTTGAGCGCCCAGTCGAGCAGGGCGAGCGCGTCCGCCTCGTTGTCGTCAGCGGGATCGAAGCCGAGGGCTCCGACCGCAGCGATGACCGCGTCCTTGTCAGCATTCCCCCTGCCGGTGACGTGCCGCTTGATCGTGGCAACGGGCACGCCGCGATAGGGGATCTTGTTGGCTTCGGCCCAGGCGGTCAGATGGGCGAGGAACCCACCGTAGGCGTGGCTCGCCGCAACGCCTCGATGCGAGCGGACCTCCTCGAAGTAGGCCGCGCCAATCCCGCCGGCGGTCTCGTCGACCTCCTGAAGCCAGGCGCGGAAGCGGAGGAAGACCATGCCTCCGCCTTCGAACCGGCCCGGCTTGAACTCGACCGTGCCGCTGGCGATGGCGCCGTCGATGTTGCGCAGCGCCCAGCCGGTCTTCTGGCCGAGGTCGAGCGCCAGGATCGCGTTGCCGGTCGGTGCGCCGCCGGCCAGCGCCGGCCAGCGGACGGGGATGATGGTCTCGGGGGTGCTCTCTTTGAGCAGCGTAGCGACAGACACGTAGCCCTCCGTTGGAGCTTGGGTTGGAGGGCGGTCGCTCTGTCGGGTGAGGAGCAGGCGATCGCTCGGATCGGTACGTTCCCGGCAGGGAACTTTCGTCAACTTTCGTCAAGAGCCGATTTGACGAAAGATTGAGGCCTAACTTATTGATTCACAATAATAATATACTTACGTCACTTTCATCAACGTCAACTACAGATCCCCATCGGTTCCGTCTGCTCTCCGATGTGGTCTTCTATGTGTGATGACGTTGACGTTTGACGAAAGGGGTCTCCGCGTCGAAAAGGTTCGACAATTCATAGGCTTAACCCTCCAACTTTCGTCAATTGACGTTTCCTTGACGTTTGACGAAAGTCCGTCGGTCATTGCTCAGCCATCCGGTAGATCGCCGCCTGGCGGCCAGCGGTGGTCTCGATATCCAGTTCGACCTGCCCGGCCTCGACCAGCGCGCCGAGGATGTCCTCGCGCTGCTTCCGGTCCAGGAACTGGGTCCGCCGCGTGATCTCGTTCCGGGACAGCCCCCGCTCACCGGCGCCCTGGATCAGCCGCAGTACCTTCTGGTGGTAGGCCTGGGTCCGGTTCTCGGCGATGTGCCGCTCGGCCTCGGTGATGATGGTGGTGACGCAGCGCTCGACCACGATCCGGGCCCACTCGGCGTCCTCGAGCTGGATCACCGGGGCCTGCGGATTGGCGCTCACGGCCTTGATCAGCGCCACCTTCGCGGTGTTCTCCCACACCCGGGCGAGCACCGCGCTGCGGTTGGTGCCGACCGCCTCCCGCTGGCGCGCGGTCAGCACCTCATCCAGCTGATCGAACAGCTGCTCGGCCTCCGGCGCCATCGGCACGGGGTAGGGATCGGGCACGATCATCGGGCCCTCGACCAGCGTCGCGAGGTTGCCGCGGCCATGCCCCGCCACGCCGGCGACGATCGCCTGCAGCGCCTCGATCAGGTCGGCCGGCACATTGCCGATCGGCTTCGGGCGCCGGTTGCGATCGGGCACATCGTGGTCGGTCTGGAAGACGAGGAACCGTGCCAGGCTGCCATCGATCATCGAGCCCTCCTGCAGCGCCGCCCAGAAGGGCTCCGGCACGGAGGTCGCGTGCACGCAGCAGCAGGGCTGGGCGATATCCTGGCGCGGCCGCTGCTGCTGGTCGGCGTACTCGGCGCCGAAGAAAGTGCCGCCGGCGCTGGTGTACAGCTCGGTCAGCAGGTCCCAGATCTCGGCCAGATACTTGGGCGCGTGGCGCTTGTTGACGATGTTGCCGAGGAACTGCCCGAACTCGTCGAGCTGGAACAGGCTGGAGGGTTGGCGGTACAGTGCCGTGAGCAGGCCAGAGCCGGAAGCGATGCGGTTGCCGCCGAGGTAGCGCTGCAGGCCGGCGGCGATGAATGCCTCCTTGATCGCGCCGCGGGCGTGGTCCTTGCCGCCGCCGCTGCCGGCCATGCCGACCACGTAGAGGTTGGTGCGGAGGTTGGTCTGGGTCCGGTACTTGCGGCCCATGAGCGCGCCCAGCGCGCACAGGCTGGCGCCGATGCCGAGGATCGGCTGCGGCCGCACGGCGCTCGCCAGGATGTAGTCGACCAGGAGCTCGAGCGCTCCGTCGAGCTGGAAAATGCGCGGGTCGACCGGCATGCGCTGGGGTGGTGGGGACGTGGCCGGCTGGCCCGCGACTGGCGCCGCAAGCCGCTCAAGAAGGGCGCGCGCCGGATGCCGGCCGTTGACCAGGATGCCTCCGTTCAGTACCAGTGCCGGGTCCGGGTTCCACCCGCCGGCCAGCGCGTGGTGGTAGATGGTGCCGGCGCCGATGCGCTCGGGCTTGAGGCTCGCCCAGGTCTTGGCGGTCGTCTCGGGCACGTCCTTGCTCGAGGTGGCCGACCAGGCGGCGAACACATCCCAGCCTGCGTCGCCGAGGGCGGCGCCCTTCAGCGCCATGCCGATCCGGACCCAGCTGTCGTAGTCGAGGTTGGCATTGGGGATGAAGCGGAGCGCGTCGGCGATCGCCTCGAGCGTGCCGCGCAGCTCACCCGCGGCGACAGTGGCTCCCGGCGCCTTGGCCTCGCCCGGCAGCCGGCCCGGCCTGAGCTCCGGCGGCACCAGCGCCTGCGCCTGATCGAGGAAGGTGCGGATCATGGTCTCATCGACCGGCGGCAGGCTCTCGGCCGGCAGATCGGCCGGCGACTCCTGCGGCCACTCGTACGGACGCCTGGTCTCCGGGTGGTCGGCGAAGGCGACGAACTGCTGTCCGAGCCCGAGCACCTCGATCGGGTGCGCCTTCATCCCAGAGAGCGGCTCGGCCGCGCGGTAGACCAGCAGGCGCTTGGGCTGCATGCCGAACCGGACGGCCGGCGTCTCGCCGAGCATCTCGCGCGCCAGCTGTTCCAGCCGGCTCGCGAGCTCCGCGTCCCGGATGTCGATGTCGACACCGATCACGGTGCCGGTCGGGATGCCGATCCCAGCGTGCGGCCAGCCGCTCCAGACGATCAGCTCGTGCTCGGAGGTTGGACGCGTGCCGTGCTTTGTCCAACCACGGTAGTCGCGCCAGGCGCCACCCTTGAATTGCCCGGGCTTCTTGGTGCCCGGCATGATCGGCAGGACCGGATAGCCGTTGTCGACCAGGCGGGCGCCGAGCCGTGCCATGTAGCTCGCCCTCACGGATACGGCACCTCCGCCGGATCGTCGCCGAGCTCACGGAGGCGATCGGTGAACGCGGTGACGATCACCTCGATCAGGGCGGAGAACTCCTCGGGCGACCAGGTCATGAGGTCGGTGCGGCCGAGGCTCTCGATGTGCTCGCCGGCCGCGGCTACGGCGTGGTCCATCGCGGCCCGCTCGTGCCGGGTCGGGTCAATCATGCCCCGCCTCCGGTGGCAGATGTCCTGGCAGACGAGCGAGCAGAACCAGCGGAAGCTGTCGGCGTGGCGCGGGTCGCCGATGCCGAAGCGGGCATCGCACCAGCCGAAGCCGCGTGCGCCGCGCCGGCACGCGGCGCAGACACCTCTGGGGCCGGTCATGCGAACCTCGCATGGACGACCTCCGTGTATCGGCCGCTCGGGCGGACCGCGATCTGGGCGGGCTGGCGGAGCTCATGCGTGCGTGCCAGCGCCTCGTCGACGGTGGCGGGGACTTCCGAGCTGCCATCACGCCGTCGCCACCACGCGGCTGCCTTCGTGCCGGCGTAACCCTCATGCTCCAGGCACACCCACTCGCAGTGCCGGACCAGCCCGCAGTGGTAGTCGACCCGAAGGGACGGCGGCCTGCCGGGCTTCTCGTGCCGGTGGTAGGTCACCGCGCCGACGTCGACCCATTCCGGTCGGCCGGTGCTCAGGATCGGTCGGGTGGTCGCGGTGGCCTCGAGCTGCACCTCCGGCGCGGGAAAGACGTAGCCGCACTCGATGCAGAGCCGCGTCGCGAGCGCATTGATCGTCTGGCATGCGGGGCAGACCCTGGTCGGCGCTTCCCCGTCGCCTTCCCCGTTGATCTTGTCCCGGGGCTTCACCAGGTCGATCGGCCCGTGGCGGGCGACATTGCCGGCGAAGTCGAGCACCAGGCAGTTCTCCTTGCCTGACGCAAGGCGCGTGCCGCGGCCCGCCATCTGGACGTAGAGCCCCGTCGACTTGGTCGGGCGCAGCATGGCGATCAGGTCGACACCCGGCGCGTTGAAGCCGGTGGTCAGCACGCCCATCGAGGCCAGCGCCTGAACCTCGCCGCGCTTGAACGCGGCGATGATGCGGTCGCGCTCGACCTTGGGCGTATGGCCGAAGATGGTCGCGCAGGAGACGCCGCGGCTCCAAACCGCATCACAGACATGCCGGGCGTGATCGACGCCGGCGCAGAACAGAAGCCATGAGCGCCGGTCGTGACCATAGGCGACGATCTCGTCGATCACCGCCTGGGTGATCGAGTCCTGATCGACCGCCGCCTCGAGCTGGCCGGCGACGAACTCGCCACCGCGGGTGGCGACACCTGACACGTCGAGCTGGGTCGAGGTCTGCTTGCTGGTGAGAGGCGCGAGATAGCCCTGATCGATCAGCTCGCCGACCGAGACCTCGAACGCGACGTCATCGAACAGCGCATCCGGCCCTGTGTGCAGCATGCCGCTGTCGAGGCGGTAGGGCGTCGCGGTCAGCCCGATGATCTTGAGCTGCGGGTTGATCCGGGTGAGGTCCCCGAGGAAGCGGCGATAGGTGGTGTTGGCGCTGCGCGGAATGAGGTGGGCCTCATCGACCAGCACGAGGTCGGCACGCTGGATGGCATAAGCCTTCTTGTGGATAGACTGGATGCCGGCGAACAGGATTTGCGCCTGGACGTCGCGCCGGTTCAGCCCGGCACTGTAGATGCCGGCCGGCGCCTCGGGCCACAGACGGATCAGCTCCGCAAAATTCTGGCTGATCAGCTCGCGGACATGGGTGAGGATGATGATCCGTTCGTCCGGCCATTGCGCCAGCACCTCCTGGGTGAAGGCGGCCATGACGAGGGACTTGCCGCCGGCGGTCGGGATCACCACCAGGGGATGGCCGCTCTCCACCGTGAAGTAGGCGTAGATCGCGTCGATGGCGGCGCGCTGGTATGGACGGAGCTGCAGGGTCATGCCACACCGTCCCGCCAGATCGTGCCGTCCGGCCTAGGGTAGGCGACCCAGGCGCCGTCGGGATCGGCATCGACCTGCTCGCCCTGGACCAGGTCGGGGATGAACAGATGCGCGGGGCAGCCCGCTCGCTGCTCAGCGGCCGAGAGCCGCCGGTCGAACCGGGCGCAGTGCCAGGCGCCATCCTCGGTCGGCGTCACATGTAGGCAGCTGCGGCAGGTGCGCGCCGGCAGGCGGTCGCCATGGCAGGTATCGTGGTGCGGGCAGAGCCGGCACTCGAACCAGTCCGGGTCATCGCTGATCTTGGCCGGTGGCCGCGCCGCGAAGATGATCCGCCCGGCCCGGGCGACCAGGCGCAGGGCCTCCTCGTGGTCGACCCGCACGCGTTCGGCATAGAGGGCATCCGTGTCCTTGCAGACAGCGAGGTAAAGCGCTCGGGTCAGCCCGGTCAGATGCATGTAGATCTGCATCTGCGCCCAGTGCTCGGGCTTTGCCTTCCGCGCGCCGTGGGTCCTGAGCTCTGTGAAGGACCTGGCGTTGTGGGTCTTGAACTCGAGGGCGTGCCAGGTTCTGGGCGCCTCGGGGATGCCGAGACCGACGCCATCGAGGCTGCCGCCGAAGTGCCCGCCCTGCGCCTGGACGTGCCACTGGCGGCCGGTGTCCGGATCGACGTCGAGCACGGTGACCCCGATCCGACGCAGGTTGCGGACCAGCCGGTCCTCCTCGAGCCGGCCGGTCTCGAACAGGCGCTGCATGCGGCCGGCATGCATCGCTTCCGTGACCCAGCGAAACGCGTACCAGAGCGCCCGATCACACGGTCCGCCGATCAGCGAAGCACCAAGGTGCTCGCGGAAGCCGTCCCCGGCATCGGCCTCATACGCGGAGAGGATCGCCTCCACGGTCGGGCTCGCCCGCGGCGGCAAAGGCGCCATCAAGCAGCCTCGCGACGCTCTTGCAGGGTGTTCGCGCGGTCGAGGAAGCCTTGCCAGGTCTCGTCATCGAACTCGTCACGCAGCACCTCGATCAGGCAGTCCTTGAACCCGTCTTTGCGGCCCGGGCCCGCCGGCAGGGCCTGCATATGCGCAGTGAGCGCCCCGATCTGCTGGCGCTTGTGCCGGATCGCGGTGCGTGCCCGGTGGTACCAGCGCGGGTCCATCTTGCCGCGCTTGGCCTGGCGTTCGAGATCCGCGGCCGCGATCTGCGCCTTGATGGCATCGATGTCGCCGCGCAGCTCGTCGATCGCGGTGCGGCACGCTGCCCTGGTCGCCGGCATGGCCTTGCCGGCGGGCACACACGGGACTAGCGTCCTGTCCTCCATGGACGTTCTCCGAATGGTCGTGGGAAAGCGCCGTCGCCGCCGTGTCGCCAAACTCGATCGGCGACGGCGCTGCCTTCTTCCGGATCAAGCGCTCCTCTTCCAGGGCGCCGTCGCGGAGGCCGCTGGCGCAGGACGCTGGTTGGCCGCCGGGGTGGTGGCTGATCCCTGGGCTGAGGTCGGGGCAACGGTCGCTGCCTGCTGGACCGGCTTATAGCCCTTGACCTCGTTGTAGCCGTTGGGCCTGACCGCGACCTTCACGACCATCGGCAGGAAGTGCAGCTCTTCGCTGTCCGCGACCTGGAGCTTGCCGACCGCATGGCAGATGGCGCTGAGCGTGCGCTGCGCGATCTCCTCGGCGGTCGGGTTCGGATTGATGAGGTTCAGCTGGTCGTAGACGTGCCGGCCCTGGAGCGGCCCTTCCAGCACTTCCATGTCGAGCCAGAGCATCTGGCCGGTGCCGGCCTTGGTGACCCGCATCTCGGACTGCAGGATCTGCACCTTGTAGTCACCGGGCGGCAGCGCCTCGAGCGGCGCGTTCGGCTCGACGCCGGAAGCATCGAAAGTTCCACCAAGTTTGGCCATGATCAGTTCTCCTTGGGGTCAGGCAGGATTCCATGAGGCATCGCCTCGGCGAGCGCGGCCCAGGACATCTCCAGCGTGTCGGGCAGCGCGTAGCGATTCTTGGCGAGGAAGGCCGGGCGTTCGGCCGTGTGCAGCAGGCGCTCGCCGGAGCCCAGCGCCCGGGTCACCTTCTTGTTGAAGCCGACATCGCTCTTGACCGTGCTGATGCGGTAGTTGGCAAACAGCACGATGTCCGAATGCTCCTGCAGCAGGGCCGAGGCCTTGGTATGCAGCTTGATCACGTAGCGGTCGTAGGGTTCGGACTCGGGACTATCGAACCGCTTGATGTCGGTATGCGCGATCTGAACGATCGCCATGCCCTTGTCGTCGCGGAGCGCATTCAGCCCCTCGAGGTATTGGCGCCAGAGGTCGAGGGCGTGGACGTAGCCCTTGCCATAGCCCGCGTCCTCGATCGAGCCCCAGCCCTGGTCCTTGCAGACCCGGGCCCATACCAGCGGCTCCAGCCAGTCGACGCTGTCGACAACCAGCGTCCTGAAGCTGTGCTCCTCGGCGTAGAGGGCGGCGAGCGCCTGCATGACCTCGTCGAAGGTCCGGGCGAGTGGAAAGTGGGGCACCTCCAGCGTGCCGAGACCGTCCTCGGTGAGGACAAACACCGGGTCCGGCGCGCCGGCGGCAAAGGTCGTCTTGCCGACGCCGTGCACACCATGGATCAGAATCCGCGGCGGCTTCAGCGCCGTCGTGCGGTTCAGGGAGGCGAGGGAGATGGCCATCGTCTCGGTCCTCTGTAGTTTGTCGACACGGTTCTTGGATTCCAGCGATTCGTGACCTCTTCGCGCAAATAGGTCACGACTAGAGCAGCAATTCATCAAGGCGCACACGTGCCCCAGCTCCGGATTAACGGGGCTCAGGCCACCGCTCTGTTCTGCGTGAGAAAGCCGTAGTGGTGAAGGCGAACCTCGATAAACCTCCTCGTCACGTGGAAGTCGCTCGCGAGCCGCGTCAGGAGTTGGTCGATCGCGATCCGAACACGGATATTGGCGAAGGCAAGATTGCCTGCGTGGATCTGATTCCCGACACACGAGGCGTCGGCAATGCCCAACGCCGTCTGCGCACCAGAGCGCTGCACATCTTCCAGCGACAGGCCGAGACTTGCGCAGTGAAAGAGCAGCCGCGCGTAGACTCGGTGGGCGGGTGCAAGAAGGGCGCCCATGAAGGCGTTCGCTCGCACCTCCTCAAAGAATTTTTCCGTGCCACGGGGCGGTGTCACCGAGAGATGGTTTTCGTCGGGCGTGACCGTGCGGTGGACGCGAGTGGGGGCGGCGGTAACGAGGTCAAGGAAGCTCGGCATGCTAGCCCGCTGGCTAGCAAGGACCCATTTGGGCGCCTCGAACACGCCGTGGCCCTTCTCATGCGCGGCCGTGCTCAGGAGGATTTCCTCGCGACCGTCCACGGGATCCGGGTTGATGCAGATGAGTGCGGCATCGGCAACGGCGCGGTCGTGTTCGCAGACACCCAGCACTGGCTGACCGGAGTCACCTGTAAGCGGCCCGCCTACGTGCCATTCGAAGTTGTAGGCCACGTCGTTCACGCGGACTCTCTTGATGGAGGTAAGCATGTCGAGATCGACCGCGAGCCGGCCGCCATCTTCGAGACCGAGTTGCTGGCGCGCGCTGATGGCCACGCCCTGCGCGATCTCGACGCCGACATAGCTGGGCTTTGCGGTGAAGGCGCAGTGGCGGTAGGTGAGGACGAGATCGGGACGCACTGGTTACTTCTCCGTCTTGCGTAGTTCACGATATGCTCGGACAGCCCCAGCCACATCCCGCTGCATATCAGGCGGGAAGCGGCGGGCTTGGACGAAGGCCTCGTCGGGGTCCAGGTCGAGGAGCGCCGCAGCCTTCTGGATCAGGTCGTTCTTGGGTGGCTTCTCCATCTCCCTTTCGATGCGCGACCAGTAGGCCGGCGAGATGTTGAGCTTTTTGGCGAAGTCGGTCAGACTGATGTCCTTCTTCTCCCGCTCCCGGCGGATGTAGCGGCCGAAGCCCATTTGGTCCTCCTGGCCTCAATTTTGAGGTGCGGACGCTCGTTGTATTGCATCTTTCGTTAACGCGCAATAAGATCATGGGGCAGTGTCGCTGTCAATCATCGATCGTCGAAGGCCTGTCCCCTGCATCCGGACCTCATGACCCCCACCGAACGGCTCGACGAGATCGCCGAGATCCTGGCCGCCGGCATCCTGCGCCTCCGCGCTCGACTGCGCGCTCCCCAGGGCAGCACTGCGCAGCAGGTTCGCGTCGACTTCTCGCCCAACCGAAGCCGTCATGTCCGACCCTCTGGTCAACGGAGACGTCGCACATGACCGACAGCATTGCCGCGCAGGTGGCGGCCCTGCCCAAGACTCCCACGCCCGAGCTTCGGCGGATGTGGCGCGAGCTGTTCGACAAGGAGCCGCCGGGCTTCAGCCGCAATTACTTGATCAGCCGGCTCGCGTACCGGATCCAGGAGCTCGCCTACGGCGGGCTCAAGCCCGCGACCCGGGCCAGGCTCGACGCGCTGGCCGCCGCGCTCGATCCGAAGGCGGCCCGGAAGCGCGTGATCAATGGGCCGGTGGTGGGAACGCAGCTCATCCGCGAGTGGCGCGGCGTCGAGCAGAAGGTGACAGTGCTCGCGGACGGGTTTGAATGGGAGGGGCGCCGGTACAAGAGCCTGAGCGCCATCGCGCGAGCGATCACAGGGACGCGCTGGAACGGGCTCACCTTCTTTGGCGTGAAGCGCCATGGGGGCGGCACGTGAGCCCGCGGCCCGCCCGGAAGCTCAGGTGCGCCGTCTACACGCGTAAGTCCTCCGAGGAGGGCCTGGAGCAGGAGTTCAATTCGCTTCACGCCCAGCGCGAGGCCGGCCTCGCCTACGTCGCCAGCCAGAGGAGTGAGGGCTGGCTCGCCCTGCCCGACCACTATGACGACGGCGGGATCTCCGGTGGCACGCTGGAGCGGCCGGCGCTCAAGCGGCTGCTGCTCGACATAGAGGCCGGGCTGATCGACGTCGTCGTGGTTTACAAGATCGACCGGCTCTCCCGCTCGCTGACCGACTTCGCCAAGCTGGTCGACGTGTTCGAGCGGCACAACGTCACCTTCGTCAGCGTCACCCAGCAGTTCAACACGACGACCTCGATGGGGCGGCTCACCCTCAACATCCTGCTCAGCTTCGCCCAGTTCGAGCGGGAGGTGATCGGCGAGCGGATCCGCGACAAGTTCGCGGCCTCCCGGAAGAAGGGCTTGTGGATGGGTGGCTGGCCGCCGCTCGGCTACGAGGTCGAGAACCGCCGGCTGGTGGTAGTCGAGCGCGAGGCGGTACTCGTGCGCCGGATCTTCGACCGCTTCGCTAAGACCGGCTCGGCACTGGCGGTGGCGCGCGAGCAGAACGCTGCGGGCGAGGTGACTAAGCGGCGCCAGTGCGCTGGCGGAAGCCGCGGCGGCAAGCCCTGGACCAAGGGCGCGATCTATAAGGTGCTGGCCAACCGCGTCTACCTCGGCGAGGCGGTGCATAAGGGGGTCGCGTACCCCGGCGAGCATGCCGCGATTGTCGATCAGCGTACTTGGGACAAGGCGCACGCTCTGATGGCCGAGCCGGCGCACAGACGCGGCGCCGCGACCCGCGCGCAGGTGCCTGCGCTCCTGAAGGGTCTGATCCACGGCCCGAACGGCCGCGCAATGTCGCCCAGCCACACAAGAAGGCGCGGCAGGATCTACAGATACTACGTAGCGCGTGAGGCGATCGCAGACGGCTATGATAGTTGCGCCGTGACGAGCGTGCCGGCTGCCGACGTTGAGGGCGCGGTGCTCGACCACGTCCAGAAGCTACTGGCCGCGCCGGAGGTGGTCGCGCGGACCTGGGCCGCGGCGAAGCGGGAGGGCGCGGGCGAGATCACCGAGCGCGAGGTCACCGTGCTGCTGGCCGACTTCGCCACCGTCTGGAACGAGCTGTTCCCCGCCGAGCAGGCGCGCATCGTGCAGCTGCTTGTGGAGCGGGTCGACGTGCAGGAGGACGCGCTCGAGGTGCGGATCAGGGCCGAGGGGCTGGCGAGCTTGGTCGGCGAACTCCGGCAAGACGAAAGGGTGGCGGCATGACCCAGAACGCCGAGACCAAGTTGGATGGCAACACGCTCGTCGTGCGCATTCCGATGCGGTTCCAACGGCGGGGAGGTCGTAAGCGCATCGTCACTCCCGACGGCAGCGACATCGCGCCGACCTCGAAACCGCAGCCGGACGGCACGCTGGTCAAGGCGCTGGCGCGGGCTTGGCGGTGGCAGAGGCTCCTAGATCAAGGCGACCACTCGCTCCGCGGCATTGGCCAGGAGGAAGAGATAAATGCCAGCTACGTGAGTCGCATCCTGCGGCTGGCACTGCTGGCACCGGATATCGTCGAGAAGATCCTTGCGGGAAGCGTGGCCGATGATGTGGTCCTGGAGCAATTTAAGAAGCCCATTCCGGCGGACTGGGACGAGCAACGCAAGATCCTGTCTAGGTCTGCCCCTTGCGCCGAAGCATCATTCGAATAGCCCGCTGCGATTGCCGGCCATGGTCTCGACCAGAAGGCTGCGATCTAGGAAGTTGTTGCGCCGCTCGCAGCTGGTCTCGGGAATCAAGAGACAGCCGTGGCATGCGGCGCCGAGCAGAGCCCGCTCGTCGATGGCACTGCCGGGCTCATGGTCAGCGCAGACGGGATCGCTGGAGCAGACAGCCAGCCGCTCCAGGGCACGGTCGATGATGGTGGAGAGGCGTCTCGTAGACTGCACCAGACCGCCGAGGGTGCCTTCGGACCCGAGCGATACGGCGTACAGCAGAATACCGTACCGACGCGGCCGGCCTCCCTCCGGCTCAAAGGCGTAGATGCGCTCCTTCAGGGAGCTTGCGGGATAGCCGCAGTCGAGAGCGATCTCCGTGATCAGTGCGTGCGCCCAACTGTGCAGCATGATGTAAGCCGCCCCCGGAAACTCGCGTTCTGCCAAGCCCGGATACTTTCTTCGATGGATGCTGTACCCATCGATCAGGGCGTCTATCCGTCGTCGAACCTCGTCCCGCTCTTGCCAGGTTTCGATCGAGGTCGGATCGAAGCGGATGAAGATCCCCTCGCCGAACTGCTCGATCGCCGGCAGCCAATGGGTCCGCTCGGCAATCGGCGCGCCGCGCACTGCCAACTGGATCTCTTCCAGATTGCCTTCCGATGCAGTGGGCGCCGGTTCCAGGCGCGTGAATCCGTACAGAGACATGACCTCGCGTAGCCGGTGCACGGCGACCACCGAATGGATGAAGCTCAAATCGCGATTACAGTCCGACTGCCAGGCGTTTCGTGGCAGCGTGCGCGCGTAGAGTCGCGCCTCTCGTGAATTGACGCCGATCTCCGCCTGACCGCTGGCGAGCACGTCGAACTCCAGGATCCGCGGGTTCGCTGACCTCTCTTCCCCAGCCCGCGTCCGGATCAGCTGAAGACGCTCGAACACCGCGGCATCCGAGTACCCGTCCAGTGCCATGCGCAGTGAGCTGTTGAACCTCCGGGCCTGCCTCACGTCCTCGACGCTCTCGACCTCGGCAAGATCTGCCCGATGTCGTTCGACGATCGCCAGCAGCTCGTCTTCTTCGATCGGCAAAGAGATAACGCTGATGGTCTGGGCGAAATAGGCGTTGGTGGCCGAGCGGGTCAGAAGCCGCAATTGGGTGGTTCTGCCATCGGTCGTGCAATCTTCGCGAGCTTGGGCCGAGATCCACGGCATCTGTCCGTCGCAGAGACCGAGCCGACCGGGCCGAGTCGCCTCCTGCAGGCTAAGCTTCGCCCCGCAGCCGCAGACGATTTCGAGGTCACCTAGAAGGCCGCTGGTCCCGCGATCCGCCAGCCACATGTTCTCATGGCAGGGCTCGCCAGCATGCAGAAGGCGCCGCCAATCGATGTCCTGAAGATGGCCGTTAGGGCAAGCGCCCACGAACCGGAGCGGCACAACGTCATCCTTCTGGCTATCGTCGTGGACGAACCGACGCCTGCCGCTCGCCGGATCGAGATCACTCCAGCGGACCAGTCGCCGCGCGCGTTTCTGCTCCCCGTCGATGGTCGGCGTCTCGACCCGCTCGCACACGAACCAGGTCGGAAAGATGGTGACATCGATACCTGGAGGATTCCCGCGCCCATCACCTTCCGAGATCGGTGGCGTCAGCAGCCGGATCGTTTCCCCTTGCTCAAGACGACCGTGGTCACGCAGCCATCGCTCGAGCAGTCGGGCGAGAGCAGGCTCGTCGATCTCGTCGTAGCTGTCGGTGGGCATCCGCCAGCGGTCGAGGCCGCCGATCAGCACCGACCGTGTCGGCAGGTCCACCATGGCGCCCGGGCCGAACGTGGTGATCAGCTGGCTTCGGCGCTGGACGGTCTTTTTCGTCACGCGACGTCCTCCGCCCTGAACGAGCTGCCGTAGGGATCTCGGACGCGGAGAAGCACGTTCGGCTCGACATCTCGCATCGATCGGGCGGCGACGAAAGCACGATGCTCGGGCGTCAGATTGTCCAGCACCGGATCGAGCGGCACGTGGAGGAGCTGATCACCAGCCATACGCCGGTCGCCATAAGTGATCCGCGCCAGCTCTGCGACGGTCGTTTCCCAGTTCCCGAGCAGTCGCTCGACCGCCTCGCGAAGCGCTGTCGTTCCCCCGGCCACGGCATCCGCCGGCGCCCGACTGACGATGGTCTGGATCACCTCCGCTCGATAGCCTGGGATCGCCCGCAGCTGCCGGACCGCACGCTCCGGCGTCAGCTCGGGCCGAAGATGCCGCGCTACCGCGACCACCACCGCCGCTAGCGAGCGATCGAGTGCCCGTGCTGCCCAAGGCGTGACGCTGGTGGCCTCGACCGAACGATAGAAGGTGCGATGGAACAGGCGGAAGGATTCGTAATGGGCTCGGTCCCGCGGCTTGTGCAGATTGAGTATGGTCACGACCAAGCCTGGCGCGTCGATCCGCCGGCCGACGCGGCTGGTCGCCTGGATGTATTCCGCCGCCGTCTTCGGTTGCCCTTGGACCAGCATGAGTCCGAGGCGGGCGATGTCGAGGCCGACAGAGATCATGTTGGTGGCGAGCGCCACATCCACTGGAACGTCGCCGCTCCCATCGAAGTCCCGTTCAAGCCGCGCCTTGGCGGCTGCCACGTCATCGGTCGAGACCCGGGAGGTGAGCTCCAGCGGCTCGCGAATCTGCCGATCAACGAACACTGCGCCTGGCGGAACTACCCGCTGTCTGCGGCTGCCGTAGGTGCGCAGGCGATCGGCCACTTCATCCTCTACGATTCGGCGGGCGCCGCCCAGCTCGCGGAGGGCGTTGAAATAGCAGAGCGCTGTCATATACGGGTCGGCCGGATTTCCCTCGATGTCAGCGCCCCCCTGGTATGCAGCTCCGGCGGCGGCCATCAGGCTCAGCAGCCCGCGCAGGAACACCAGCTTGGGGCCGCGGCCCTGAGCCGCGAGGCCCAGGTAAAGTCGCGCCGGCTCCTGGCCGGCCGGGCGCGTGATCGCGAACCAGCTATCGGTGCGCGCGACGCCAGGCGGCGGAAAGATCTGGGTCTCATCGCGATTGAACAACGCCTTGATCTGCGCCCTTGCCCGCCGCACCGTCGCCGTCGAGGCGACGATCTTCGGGCGCACACGGTGTCCGCCGACCATGCGCGTCGACAAGCGATCGATGGCGGTCTCGTACAGCCCGGCCACGGTGCCCAGCGGGCCGCTGATCAGATGCAGCTCGTCCTGGATGATCAGATCGGGCGGATCGAGCACCTGTTCGTTGAATAGCGGCCGGCCCTGGCCCGGCCGCGCCGCACCATAGAACCCATTCTCGTCATGCCGATCCACATGGCCGAAGAACGCGCCGGCCTCTCCGACCCAGGGCAGGCCCGCAAACTTGTCGACCGTGGCGATCAGGAATGCCGGTAGCCGCCGATAGATCACCTCGTCGACCGTGAGCAGGGGAAGCGACCGATCGCGGGTGAAGTCGCAGGCCGGATTGGCGCAAGTGATGGTCATGTTGACCGGCGCGCTCATATTCGGCACACAGGCGAAGCTGTCGGGGGTGAAGGCCGAGCCGCACCAGGGGCACGCCTTGATCGGCGCCGGTGCGTCCTTGCCCGTGCGTCTGAATTTGCGCAGGCGGGTGACCGCGGTGTGGTCGCCAGTGTTGCGCAGCCCGCCCAGGACGTTGGGCGAGGCATCGGAGCCGACCCAGAGGCCGATCTCAATCGGCCAGTCGCCAAGCAGAGGATTCCCGCGCTCATCGGCGAACGCCGGATCCGTGCGCATCAGCTCCAGCGCACAGATCATGCCGGCGGCGCGCGACAGCTGATCGAGGGTCAAGAGTCGAAGGGTGTAGCGCATGATCACGGCGACGCCGGCGCCCAGCGGGCCGCCCGCACCGAGCCGCCGATGGGCAATCGTGAACGCGGCGAGCCCGAGGTACGCCTCTGTCTTGCCGCCACCGGTGGGGAAGAACAGGAGATCGACCAGCTCGCGATCGGAGTGCGTCTTCTCCACCAGGCTGGCGAGATTGAGCAGGATGAACGCCAGCTGGAATGGCCGCCAGACCGGCGGGTTGATGGCCGCTGGATCACCGCTGCTCCCCGCAGCGCGACGCCGCAAGGCGCGCGCGACCGCGAGATTGGCGATGCGAAACGCCAATCGGGTGCGCTCGTCGGTGGCGAGACGCTGGAGCCCGGCAGCGATCCTTTGCTCTGCCGCTGCCATGCCAGCGATCAAGCGCGCACCGGTGTCACGTCGCCGCTCTGGCAGACCCTCCAAAAGCGCGCGTTGGCCCTTGATCCAGGTGGCGTACTGGATCGGCAGCTCTTCGAGCGCGCTGACCAACCGCTCACCGTTTCCGGCCGCCAGCTCGGCAAGCGCTTCCATGCCGAATTCGACGTCCCGGATGTCCTCGTTCGGCGCTACCCGCTCGACCTCAGCCATGGGCAGGGGATCGGTCCAGGCGCGCCGCACGACACCGACTGCGTCCGGCGCGTCCCAACCCGCCGAGCTATTGCGCCCGACCGCGTACTCGACCTCGTCGCGGTAGTGCAGATCGGCGATCCGCTGGTCCTCGTCGTCCGAGCCATACGCCGAGAGATCGCACCTCGGCACCAAACCCGCCTCGCAGCGGATCTCCAGCATCGCCTGGAACGCATACGCCACGTCGGCGTAGCGGCGGCGGGCGGCCTTGCGCCGGTTGACGAGGAACACGCTGAGCGCGCGCACGTCGCGTGGCGCCTCCCCCGGAAGCGCGATGGTGAACGATCGCGCATGGGCGACCAGCTCGAGCGCTCCGCCCGGCAGCCCTGGCGCGGCGCTGTCCGACACCACCATCGGCCGGCCCTTGCCGGCGTCCGGCACCGGCAGATCCACGATCTCGTCCCGTGGCTGGCGCAACCACTCGACCTCGGGTTCGGCGGCGCCTTCCTCCGTCAGCTGCATCGTCGAGAGCGGTGGCTCGGTGACGTAGTCGCCCCAGGTGACCCGCACGCTGACGGTCCGCGCCGTCGCCGGCACCAGCACTGTGAGGCCGATCGAGGAGGGAGCGAAGCGGCGCCGCGTGGCCGGCGCCTCGGGCGGCGGGTCGTCGTCGGCAGCGCCGCCACCCGGGATCTCTTCGCCCTCATCCTCGATCAGATCGCCGACCTCGGTCTCGGTCTCTTCCTGGATCTCGGCATCGCTCAGCAATCGCTCATCGCCAAGATCCTGGATCGGCGCGATGTAGCCGGTGAGGTACCACCAGCTCGGCTGCTCGCGGAGTCGCTCGCGCTGCAGGTCGCCATCCGCCGGCTCGATGCCCTCCGGCAGCGGGCCGATCAGATCGCGGCGCACCATATCGACAATCTGGCCCCGGACCTCGACGGAACTCGTCACGGCGTGCCACCCTCCTACAGTGCGATCTCTGCCAGGGTACGGTCCAGCCAAGCGCGGGTGTAAGCTATCCTCAGATCCCTCGCACGGTAACCCGCATCCAAGAGCAATTGCTCGAGCGACACGAGCCGCTCCCGAAAACCTAGCCGGATGCCGACGCGTAGGCTCGCCTTGTCGGGGCCGCACAGCAGCCAATCATCAGTGCGACCGAGCGCGTGCGCCCAGAGCGCCTGCTCGCCCCCGTCGAGAAATCGAATCTGCTCCTCGCGCACGACCGCCTGCGCGCGCTCGGCCTCAGTCACGGCGTGGATGGCACTGAACGAGGCGCGGAGCAGCGCCGCGTCGATCTGCTGTTCTGGCCGCCGGCGCTGAAATCCTGTCTGAGTTTCCGCCTCGCAGGCTTCCACGGTCTCAAGCCGGTAACCACGGGCCAACGCCCGCCACGCACCCACCCGCCAGCACTCGATGATGACGTTCGTGTCGAGGAGGACCGGACCGGTCTGCCGCGCCAAACAAGCCTCACAGGGCGTAGGGCGCCTCGACGCCATGAGCTTCGCAGAGTTCCGCGAGCTCCTCGATCGAGAGGCCGAGCAGGCCCGTTGCCTTGCGGGCAGAGACCCGACCATCGTCGATTGCCCGGGCGATCACCTCGACAAAGGTTCGCGAGAACAGGGGCGGAAGCGGCACGGCGGCGGGCCTCTCTCGACCGTTGTGGCGCAGCCACTCCTCGGGGATCTCCCGCGCCAGCGCATTGTCGAGCCGGTCAAAGCTCGCGAGCCGCCAGCGCAGTGCCGAAGACGTCACCTGCAACTCGTCTGCTGCCGAGTTGAGCTGGTCGACGAGCGCCTCGCCGCGCAAGCGGGTCCAGGCACCCCAACGGTCGAGCACGGGCGCCGGCATCAGCACCGCCGAAGCGAAGTTGTCGGCGAGCTGCTCGACCCGCGTCCGCTTTTTGGGCTGGGCCTCCTCAACATGCTCGGGGGGCATCGCATCCCAGGTCAGGATGTGGAAGAGTTCGTGCGCGAGGTCGAAGTTTCGCCGACCCGGCACCTCGGCACGGTTGATGAGTACGGCGTCCAGCTCCGGCAGCCGGCACGCGGCGCCTGAGACGCCATCGATCGGATCAACCATGAGGGCAAGGATCCCGAGCTCCTGCTCCATCGCGTCGGCGAGGCGCAGCGCCGGCACGTCGCCCAGCTCGAACTCGTGCGCGAACCGCTCGCCAGCAGCGCTCGCGTCCTCGTAGCGCGACCACCGGGTGAGACCCAGCGCCCGGCGGAACAGCTGCGGAGCGCGCCCGACCAAGGGGGCCAGCGTCCGGAATGCGGCGACGACACGCCCCGCATCCTCCTCGTAGTGAACGAGCTCATCCGGGGCGACGCCGGTCTGGCGCCAGGAGAAGCTGCCCTCGCCCAGCAGCAAAAACGGGTCGGTAAAGGTGTCTAGCGGCACGCCGAACAGCTCGACGGCGCGCAACAGCTCCTCGGCCGTGACCCGACGCTCGCCGGTCTCGATCGCCGAGAGCGTCTGCCGGTCCTTGAAGCCGAACGCGTGCGCAAGGTCGTCCTGCTTGAAGCCCTTCGCCTCACGCAGCGCCTTGATACGAGTGCCGATGGTCGCGGTGGTCATGGTGACTCCTCCGCGGCCTCATATAGTCTTGCAAAACGTGAAATGCAAGATTTTCTTGCGCCAACGACGCATATCAGGCTGCGTCCTCCTCGTCCTCGGCGTCGCCCTCGGTGGCTTGGCCACGGGCACTCTGGCGTGGGGCGATGCCGCGGCGGACCTCGTCGGCGTGCCGCTCGGCGTTGAGGGCGAGGAGGCGGGCGAGGACCTCATCACGGAAGTCTGACGGCCAGAACAACCGGCCCTGATAGGCGAATTCGTCCTCGTTCTCCTCGTCGAGGAAGACTGGCGCGGCCGCCGCGGCCAGATCATCCCAGCCGTAAGTGCGGAGCACCGCCTGGTCCATGGTGTGGTGCAGCTCGCGCAGGCGGTGGATCTCGGGGTCGTTCCTGAGGCGCCGGTCGTGAAAGTCGTTGTAGGTTTTGGTCAGACCCTTGTCGCGCGCGACCATCAGTTGGGCGCGGAACCCATAGTAGGCCTCGCCCGCCGCCTCCAGCGCCGGATCGCCCTCGAAGTCGGGCGGGAAAGGGAAGGTCTCGAAGCAGTCCGAGGGCGTATAGCGCAGCCTGTCCTCCAGCGACGAGGCAAAGAACCGCGCCCAGACCTCATGCACCCGCGATTGCAGCATGCCGAAAGCAGCATGGGTGTCGAAAGCGAAGATCACCAGCGACTCTGCAAACACCGCGTTGGTTTGCATGAAGGCGATACCCATCTTCTCGCCGACTCGAGAGATTACCAACACCCGATCGAGCGGCGCGATGGCCGGGCCGAGGCCAGCTTGACGTTCCGCAAACCGCCACCAGTGATCACGATATGCCTTTCGATTGTCGGTCGCGCGAACCGGCCTCACCTTCACTTCGAGGATTGCCATCAGATTGGGCCAGCAACGAGCTTCGTCCTCGCTCATGTCCTCGAAGTTGATGACGTAGCGATGGTGGGCGTGGTTCGGTCTGCTGTTGACCTCCTCGCCGCCTATGTACGGGAAGATCCGCTCAGCGTTATGCCGGTTCTCCTCGATAAGCCGGTGCATCTCGGCGATCGGAGTCGAGCCCTTGGCCAGGTTCTGGTCGTCGAAGGTGAATCCCATGCCGAGGACGATGCTGCCCTGGAAGCTTTTGCCAGTGTTCGCAGCGAGCTTCGTCGGGTCGGCATCGCCGCCGGCGTGGAATAAAAAGGCGGTGATGCGCTCGACCTGTCGATCATCGAGCAGGTAGGGGCCGTCGAGCGGGTCTTTGTGGATGTGCACGGTGGCGATGACCACCGCCGCCTCGCCTGGCCACTTGATGCGGCGTTGGGCGTGATAGATCGTGCCGCCCTCGTCGCGGATCGGGCGGAGGCCGGTGGCACGCGTGTCACCCTGGCGGATCGTGTTGGTGGCGATAAGACCGAGCGCGCCACCCCGGCGGAGGAGATGAAACGCGCGGCGGAAGAAGTGCGCGACCAGGTCTGAATTGCCATGCGCGCCCGAATGCAGGGTCTGCAGCCAGTCGGGATAGTGATCGGGGTGGCTCGCGACGAGGGTGTTCTTGCCGGCAAAGGGCGGGTTGCCGATGACCGTATCGAAGCCGCCGTTCGCCCGGGCGAACACCTCCGGGAACTCGAGCGGCCAATGGAAAGGGGTGACCGTGAGGCCCGCGGTGAGCGGCGCGAGGCGCTCGCGCCAGCCCGGCCCGCCCATCTCGACCGCAGCCTGGACCTCGGCGCGCACGGCTTCGCGTTCTTTTGCCTTCGCGCCTTTGAAGAACGCGGCGATCACAGCATCGCCTAGGAGCTTGGGGTCGGCGAGCTGGGCCTGTGCGCGCAGCAGGATCGGGCGGAGGTCGTCCTCGCTCGCATCCTCGACCGCCTCGCGGATCCGCCGGCGCTCCGCTTCCATCTTGCCGAGCCGGTCGCGGACCAGGAGGCGAGTGAGGCTGAGCTGCGCGTCGCTCTTCGGCGCGTCCCAGTGCAGCGCCTCGATCTGATCGAGGTCGAGGCCGACCAGGCTATCGCCGGGCTTAAGCGCATGGTCGAGGAAAGTGAACTCGTGGTCGCGGGCGAGCGTTGCGAGCCAGAGCGAGAGACGTGCGAGGTCGACCGCCATCGGGTTCTTGTCGACGCCGTAGAGGCAACGCTGGGCGACCAGGCGCCGCGCCAGCAGGTCCTCGTCCTCGTCCGCCGGGATCGGCGGGCGGGTCCCGGGATGACGCGCCCAGGCCTCGGTCAGCCGTTCGGCCAGCTGGCGACAGGCCTCGACCAGGAAGGCGCCCGAGCCCATCGCCGGATCACAGACCTTGAGATCAAGGATCTGGGCGGGTGTCGCGTCCGCGCCCAAGCGTTCGAGGACCGGCCGTAAGGCGTGGCGGACGATCGGCTCGGTGAGATCGCGCGGGGTATAGTGCGAGCCGGTGCGTCTGCGCTCCTCGGTCGGCTGCAGGATCGGCGTGCCGGCGCCGAGCGCCGAGCGCCGGGGCGAGCCGCGCTCGTCGGCGATCGAATCGAGCGCCGCGGCCACGCCGTCGGCGTCGTCGGCCTGGCTGAGAGCCGTGGCGACTGCCTTCGGCAGCGCGCCCTCGCGCTTGCAGACGTCCTTCAGGTACTTTCCGCGGTCGGCCGGCTTCAACGCCGCGAGCCGCTCGAGCTCGGCGAAGACCGGCGTCCGATTGTGCTTGCCGGCCTTTATGGCGAGCACGCGGCGGGGCGCGGTCTGGACGGTGAAGCCCATGATCGTCTCGTAGACCGACCCGATCTGCTCGACGTCGAGGGTGCGATACGACAGCAGCTGACGGACCTTGGTCCGGGGATCGGCAAGCGTCATCAGGCCTTCGAGGATACGCAGGAGACAGCCGTCGCTGAGCTTGACGACGCGGGGAGGATCGTTGGGTCCGCCACGGCCTTCGAGGAATGGAAACACGTCCGGGTCGAACAGCTTGCCGCGCCGGGCGCGGATGAAACCACTGCGGTGACCCTTATGGATCAGGCGGAACAGCGCCAGCAGGCGACCCCAGCCTCCCAGGCGCTCGTCCATAGTATCAGGGTTGAGGGCATCGTCCTCAGCCAGCTTGGCGTAGAGCCCGCGGACGGAATAGCTCTGCTCGTACAGCGCACGGGATGCGCCGTCGGTGGCCGAGGGTAGCAGGTCGCGATCCTCGGCGTAGAGGATGAACACGAGGCGCAGGAGGACGGTGAGGAGGCCCTCATAGAGATGGTCCGGACGCCTTTCGGCGAGATTCTGGATCAGTGACGGCTCGGCGGCGTTGAGACCACGCAGGAGCTCGTGCAGCGCGCCCAGGACCTGAGCCGAGAGCTCGGTCGAGACGGCGGCCTGGGCGTCGCGGCTGGCTTTGAGGAGGGCGCGCAGGCGCTGGTCGGCGGGGGCGTTGAACAGACGAAAGCGGCCCAGCGCCAGCTTGAGGCCCGCGAGCATGGGCCGGCCGGCGACCGTGCCGAGCGAGCGCAACGGAAAGGCGAGCCAGCCCGAGGTCTCGCCCTTGGGCGCGTAGATCAGGCGAAGCTCATGATCGGAGATCAGAACGCCCACAAGCACGCCGGTCTCGCGCAGCAGACGCTCGAAGCGCTGATGCGGAGTCGCTTCCCAACCGTCGGCCTCGCCGCGGCGATCGGGATCGAGGCCTGCAGGTTCCAGGTGGACCAGCAGCTGCCAGGGCGCGTCCTCGCCGAAGCCCTGGACCGCCCAGTCGGGAAAGAGCGTCGTGTCGTGCTCCGGGACGGCAAAGGCGAGGTCGTCCGGCAATGCCGGCCCGCCCGGTGCGCCGGCGACGAAGCCTGCGTCCCAGCCGAGGATCTCCGCGACCAGCCGCCACGACTCGGGCAGCGCAGGACCCTCCTCGGAGAGGCAGGCGGCGAGGGCCGCACTGTCGGCAGCAGTCTGCCGCTCCGGGATGAGGCCGCGCTCCTTGATCACCGTCGGCGAGAGGACCAGGCCGGTGGGCCGGATCAGGTCGAGCCATTCGAGGTCGGGATCGCGGTTGATCGTCTGGACGTCAGGGGCCATGGCGCTCACCCGGTGACCGGCCAAAGATAGACGAGGCCGACGGGCTCAAGCCGGGTTGCGCGAATCCGATAGCCGTCGCGAACCCGGGCAGGTTCTGTCTCGAGCTCACGATCGATCCGTTCCAGACGCTTCAGCCAGTGGGCGCGGTCGGCCCGCAGCTGGCGGCGTTCGGCCTCTTCGGCCTCGAACAGCTCACGCTGGCGGTCGTCGAAATTGGCCTCTGCCTGCTCGATGCGCCGACGCTGCCGCTCCAGCAGCTCCTGAAGCGAGCTGGCTTCCTGCTGGCCGCGTTCCGCAAGCTGGCGCTCGGCTTTCTCGATGGCCTCGCGGGAGCGCTGCTCGAGTGTCGGTAGAAGGTCGATCACGTCCTGCTGGGCAAACGAGAGCGCACGCGCGACGACGGCATCGGATGGGTGGCGACTCCTGGCGAGCGCATCCTCGAGCTGGTCGAGTGTGGTCTCCTGGCCGCGCTCGCCGAGCGAGCGCAGCGGCTTGCTGCCACGCCCGGCCTCGGTCCAGATGGCGGTGACCTCGATGATCTCTTCGTGCAGGCGAGCGGCGGCGGGGCCATAGAGGGCGACCCGGCCGAGCAGCACGACGCGCGGCTGGGCGCCCGGGCCTAGAATCACACAGGCGCGATTGAGCCCGCTCTGGAAGCCCTGGCTCAGAAAGCGTCCGAGCAGGCGGCGCACCAGCCGGTGCTCCAGATGAACCTGGACCACGTGGTCGGCATCACGGCCATCAGGCTCCACGGGCGGTTCGAATGCGATTGCGCGCGGCGGCACGTGCCGGCGCCAGTCATTCGGCCGTTCGCGCCGACCGCGGCGGCGGGCGCGCAGATCGTCGAAGGCGTCCTGCCAGGCGGGATCGCGGGCGAACGCTGGATGCTGTGGGTCGATCGCGAACGCATCGACGTTGCCGACCTGCTCACGCTCCGCATCTTCCAGGGGAAAGCCGGCGCGGCGAAGGGCGATGCCAACCACTTGTTGGAGCTCGCCAGGCTCGACTCCCACCCGCTTGCGGGCGCGCTCGAGGGAGCGACGCAGGCTGTCGATCTCGGCTTCGACCTTGCTCAGACGCCTGGCCTCGTTCTCGTCCATCTCGGCGCGGGCGCGCTGGACCCTGGGGTCGTCTGCCTCGTGCTCGATCGCAGCTGCCAGCGCACGGGCTTCGCCCTTGCGGATGCCGCCGGCGCTGAGCCGGTCAGTGATCCGCTCGGCGATCACGCGGCCCGCCGAGCCAAGCTGGCGCTGGATGACGTCGGTCTTGCGCACCAAGGCTTCGAGGACGATGTCCTCCTCGCGCTGCACGTACTTAAAGTACCGGCAGAAGACCTGAGGCGCCGGCTGAAGCTTGCGGTCGATCCGGCCGTTGCGCTGCTCCAGACGCGAGGGATTCCACGGCAGGTCGAAGTGCACCAGGTCGAAACAGCGGGTCTGCAGGTTGATGCCTTCACGCGCGGCATCGGTACAGATCAGAATTCGGAGCGGCTCGCGCGCGGGATCGGCGTTGAACGCCTGCTTGATCGCCTCGCGCCGGTCAACGCCGGTGATACCACTGAAGACCGCGATGCGCTCGTCGGCACGGTCGGTATCAGCGATCGCTTCTTTCAGCCGCCTCTCAAGCCACCGCCGCGTATCCTCATACTCCGTGAAGAGAATTAGGCGCCGGTCATTCCAATGATTGTCGCGCTCGAGCAGGTTGTCGAAGATCCAGGATTTCAGCCAGCGAGCCCTTGCATCCTGTCGGGTCTTCGCGTTCTCCGCGATCGCCAGCATCTCGTCGACCGCTGCAAGCTCCGCCCGTAGGTCGGCGGTTTCGCCGCCCCTGGCGCCCAGCAGCGAGGCTTGCTCGGCGGCCGCCTCCTCATCCGCCTCGTCTTGCGCTTCGGCATCGGCTTCCTCAAACGGTAGCTCGCCCTCGGCCTGATCTTCATCCATCCCGGCAAATGCCTGGGCGGCCTCGACGGCGGCGTGTTCCGCCTGCTTGGCGTCAGTGATCAGCCGCTCGAGAGTGCGCCGGTGTACGGCAAGGGTCCGGGCGAACGCCGCCACGGACGACAGCAGGCGCTGCTGGAGCCCCGAGAACACCAGCCTGGCCTGGGCCCTCTGCCGGTTCGGGAGTCGGGCGATACGTCGTTCGCGCAAGTCCTCGTAAGCGGAGAGACGTCGGGCGAGGTCGAGTTCCGCCGCGTCCGCCGGCAAGCCATCGATCGCTATCGGCTCGACGACGCGTTCGGGGAAGCTCTCGCCGAGGGCGCGAAGATCGGCCTTGAGCCGGCGTACCATGATCTTGTCACGCTCGGCCGGCTCAACCGGTACGCCGCGGGTGAAACGCTGCGGGTCGAGGATTTCCAAGAGCGCCGAAAAGCTGTTCGAATGGCCGTTATGAGGCGTGGCGGTCAGGAAGAGACGGTGCTCGAAACGCCGGGCGATCTCCCGCACGGCCTTTGTGAACTGACTGTCGATGGCATAGCGCGCGCCGCTCGCCGGTGCGGCGTGGTGCGTGCCCGGAACTCGCCCAGTAAATCGCGCAAGCCTGCGACGTAGGTTTCGTCGGTGAGCAGACGATGCGAGATGATGAAGCGCGAGCCGGTTGACCAGGGATTGACGGCGAAACCACGCAGGCGGCGCAGATCGGCCAGCCGCTCACGGTCGATGATCTGAAACGACAAGCCGAACTTGGATTCCAGTTCGTCCTGCCACTGCAGCGTCATCGACGCAGGTGCGGCCACCAGCACGAAGTCGATGCGCCGGCGGAGCAGAAGTTCACGGAGAACGAGGCCCGCCTCGATCGTCTTGCCCAACCCGACATCGTCGGCGATCAGCAGATTACCCCTTGGTAGTCGAAGGGCCTTGTTCAACGGCGCCAGCTGATAGGCATCGAGGCGGATGCCAGCGCGGAACGGGGCCTGAAACAGGTCACGGTCGGCCGCCGTGGCGGTGCGCCACTTGATGGTGCTGAGGAACGCCGCGAAGACTTCCGCTTCATCGGCACCGTCACGCGCGAGATAGCTCCAGGGGTCATCGTCGAGGAGACGAGCGTCGAGCTCCACTTCCCAGATGACGCGCAGTTCGTCGCCCTGCGCATCGTCGTCGATACAGGAAAGCGAGACGATCAAAGGCTGACCGGCTTCGACCTCCTCCACGAGCCAGCGGCGACCCCGAACCTCTACGAAATTGCCAGGTTGAGGTGGCGGCCCGGAATGAGTCGTTCGTGCGTCGTCCAGCCGGATCAAACTCAGCGCTCCGCCGCAAGGCATACCGCAGGTAGAACAACCTGCCCAATCACCTTTCAAAGGGCAACCAGGATCGGGTTGTGGAGGGCAAGAGGCATCGCAGAGCGAGCACACGTACCGGCCATCGACACCGCCAACGGGAGTTTCGATGTCAACCCTAGGCTACCCAAGCGATTCTACAAACCGCGGACGACTTTGCGGCGGCGCAAGAGCTTGATTTTAAGCCGTTTTATGAGCTGTTGACCGAAGTGGCCCGGTCAACACCGGACGGAGAAGGGCGCCAGAAGAGAGGATATCTGAGGTCTGCACGCACCACGCACGGTCAACAGCGGACGGCCAGGAACGGCGGAATTCCTGGGCTTTTCAAAGCAGATCAGCCGGCTGAGAGACTGTCCGCATAGGGCGTCTTGGCGGAGGGAGAGGAACTGTCGTCGAACCCTCTCTGCCGCCTTTTCAATGGGTTATGAACCACACAAATCGCGGTGGATGTTGCCTGGAGAATCCGGTCACCTCTTGACGGTCTCAACCTGGGCTTTCGCCTGTAGGCGTAAGCGCTTCCACTTCATTCGGTGAAGCTCAGCTGCCGGCCGTCGGGTGGTTCGACAGCGTTCCACGCCCGGATCAACTCGTAGCCGACTGCCAACAGTGTCGGGCCCAGGAACAGCCCTAGGGCGCCGAAGGTGACGGCCCCACCGACCACGCCGAACAGGATGAGGATCAAGGGAAGGTCGCTGCCGCGGCTGATCAGGTAGGGTCGCAGTACGTTGTCGCTCACAAGGCCTGCCGCGATGCTCCAGATCGCAACAAAGATCGCCCATCCGATGTGGCCCTCAAGGTGGAGCCAGACCGCCGCCGGTCCCCAGACCAGTACCGGCCCGAATGGAATGAGGGCGAGCAGGAACAGCACGAGGCCGAGGAGCAGCGCCCCAGGGATGCCGGTGACCCACAGCCCGATCAGAATCAGCAGCGCTTGGGCAAGCGCGGTCCCAAGAACGCCATACACAACGCCGTTGATCGTCGCATAGGCGACCCGAAGCAGATGCGGCGCCTGCTCGCCGGCGATGCGCCGGCCGGCCGCGATCAAGCCGCGTCGGGCCGCCGCCCCATCGCGATAGAGAAAGAATGCAGTCAGCACGGCGAGGATCAGCTGGACAACGGCGTTGCCCAGGCTCAGGCCCGCGGCGATCAGCTCCTGCCTGACCCAGACAACGAACGCGTGGATACGTTCTGCCGCCTCGGGCCCCCCGGCCGCCAGGACCTGCCAGCGGTCGTGGATTTCCGGGCCGATCAAGTCGATCCCGGCGACCCAGACCGGTGGCGGCGGCAGGCCGCGCTGTGACAGGCCGCTCAGCAGCCGGATCGTGCCGGCGACATTGTAATCGATGCTCGAGGCAATGAGGGCCGGCGGCACGACGAACACCAGGGTCGCAAGCGTGACCATCACGAGCGCGGCGAGCGTCCTACGGCCGCCAAGCTGGTCCTGCAGACGGTCGAACGCCGGCCAGGTTGCGACGACCAGGATCAGCGCGAAGCAGACCGCGGTGAAGAATGGCCGCAGCACGAGCGCGCAGCCGAGCGCGAGAACTGCCAGGATCACAAGGCCGATCGTGCGCTCGATCCGGTTCTCGGTTTCCATGGCTCCACCGGGGTGCCATCCCGGCTCGAGGGGTTCCGCGGAACGCAAGTCAGCCCATGATATGGTAGCCGCCGTCGATATAGATGGTGTCGCCGGTGATCAGCCGGGCGGCGTCGGTCGCGAGCCCGGCGGTCGCGAAGCCGACGTCCTCGATGGTCACCAGGCTACGCGACGGCGCCCGCGCCGCCGCCTTGTCGAGCAGCTCGTCGAAATGGGCGATGCCCGATGCCGCGCGGGTCCTCAGCGGCCCGGGCGAGATCGCGTGCACGCGAATCCCCTTTGGACCGAGCTCGGCCGCTAAGTAGCGGGCCGAGGCTTCGAGCGCGGCCTTGACCGGGCCCATCAGGTTGTAGTTCTCGACCACGCGCTCGGCGCCGAAGTAGCTCATGGTGAACAGGGCGCCGCCGTCCTTCATCATGGGCTCGGCGAGGCGCGCCATGCGGATGAAGGAATGGCAGGACACGTCCATCGCCAAGAGGAAGCCCGCGCGCGAGCAGTCGACCACGCGACCGTGCAGGTCCGCCCTCGGCGCAAAGGCGATCGAGTGGAGGGCGAAATCGAGCCGGCCCCAGCGCCGTTCGATGGCCTCGAACACCGCTTCGAGCTGGCCCTCGATCTGGACGTCGAGCGGCATGAGGATCGGCGCCTCGAGCGCGCCCGCCAACGGCTCGACGTACGGCTTCGCCTTCTCGTTCAGATAGGTGATCGCGAGCTCGGCGCCGAACGAGCGGAAGGCTCGGGCGCAGCCGTAGGCGATCGAGTTCTCGTTGGCGATGCCGATGACGAGGCCCTTTTTGCCTTCGAGGCGGCGGAGGTTGGCATCGAACGGCACGGTCTCGATCGGTGGCATCAGGCAGCTCCGGCGGTTGGGGGGCGGCGCAGCACGGCGAGCGTGTGCCGGGCGATCATCAGCTCCTCGTCGGTCGGGATCGCATAGACCCCGACCTTGCTGCCCGCGCTCGAGATGCGGGGATCGCCGGCGCGATTGGCCGCTCGATCGAAATCGATGCCGAGCCAGGCGGCGCACGCGCAGACGCGCTCACGGATCTCAGCCGAGCGCTCGCCGATCCCGGCCGTGAAAACCAAACCATCGAGACCGCCCAGGACCCCGGCGAGCGCCCCGAGCTCACGGGAGATGCGGTGGACGAACAGGTCGATCGCCCGGGCGGCGCGCGGGTCGTCGCTCGCGAGGAGCGCGCGCATGTCATTGCTGATGCCCGATACGCCCTTCAGTCCGCACTCGTGGTACAGCATGCGCTCGATCGCGTCGGCGTCCATGCCGTAGGCGCGGTTCAGGTGGAGCACGACCCCCGGATCGAGCGCACCGCAGCGGGTGCCCATGGGCAGGCCGTCGAGCGCGGTGAACCCCATGGTGCTGTCCATGCTCCGGCCGGCTTTGATGGCGCACATGCTGGCGCCGCTGCCGAGATGCGCGACCACCACGCGGCCCTCAGCAATTTCCGGCGCGAACTCGGGCAGTACGTTTGCGATGTACTCGTAGGACAAGCCGTGGAAGCCGTAACGGCGGATGCCGTCGTCGTAGAACCGCCGCGGCAGCGCGTACCAGTCGGCGAGCTCGGGATGGCCGCGGTGGAACGCGGTGTCGAAGCAGGCCACTTGCGGCAGATCGGGCTGGACCGCTGCGACCGCGCGGATGCCGGCGAGATTGTGCGGCTGATGCAATGGCGCGAGCGGACAGAGCGCCTCCAGCTTGGCCAGCACCGCGGGACTGACGCGCACCGACGCCGCGAACTCGGTGCCGCCGTGCACCACGCGGTGGCCGACGCCAAGCAGCGACTCTCGGTCGCCCAGATGCTCGCGCAGCCAGCCGCCGACCACACGGAAGAACTCGTCGTGGCCTGAGGCAGTGTCGTCGGGCCAGCGCCGATCGACCAGCACCCGGCCCTCGGCGTCCTCGACGACCAAGTGAGGCGCCGTGCCGATACCCTCGACCTGGCCCTTGGCCGCCAGCGCCAGCTGCTCTCGCTCGCCGACGCGGTAGACCGAGAACTTGAGGCTGGACGAGCCGGCATTGATGGTCAGTGCTGCGTCGGCCAAGCCGGCTACTCCGGCCCGAGCGCGCTCGCCTGCCTGCGGGCATGGGCGAGAAGAACGGCGACCGCGCAGGATGCCATGCGGGCGCGCACGGTATCGGCGCGCGAGGTCAGGATGATCGGCACCCGCGCGCCGAGCACGATGCCGGCGGCATCGGCGTTCGCCAGGAACGAGAGCTGCTTGGCCAGCATGTTGCCGGCCTCGAGATCCGGCACGACCAGGATGTCGGCGTCGCCCGCGACCTCGGAGCGGATGCCCTTGATCTCAGCCGCTTCCTTGCTGATCGCGTTGTCGAAGGCGAGCGGGCCGTCGAGCAGGGCGCCGGCGATCTGGCCGCGTTCGGCCATTTTGCACAGCGCCGCCGCGTCGATGGTCGAGGGGATCTTGGGCGTCACCGTCTCGACCGCGGACAGGATCGCGACTTTGGGCAGCTCGCGCCCAAGCGCGTGCGCCATCTCGATCGCGTTCTGCACGATGTCGACCTTGGTCTCCAGGTCGGGGGAGATGTTGATCGCGGCGTCGGTCACCGCGAGCGGCTTGGCATAGGTCGGCACGTCCATGATGAACACGTGGCTGATCCGGCGCTCGGTACGTAGCCCGCCTTCCTTCCGGACCACCTCGGCCATCAGCTCGTCGGTGTGCAGGCTGCCCTTCATCAACGTCTCGGCCTCGCCGGCGCGCACGATCTCGACCGCCTTGGCGGCAGACGCGTGGCTGTGCGGCGTATCGACCAGCCGGCAGGCTGCGATGTCGAGGCCGCACTGCTCGGCGACGGCGCGGATCCTGGCTTGCGGGCCGACCAGAAGCGGCCGGATCAGATCGCCGTCCGCGGCTTCGACGGCACCCCTGAGCGACGACTCGTCACAGGGATGGGCCACCGCCGTGGTCACCGGCTCGAGCCTGGCGCAGCGCTCGATCAGCGCCGGATAGACCCGGTACTCACGCGCCGGCTTGCTCGGCGGCGCGATGTCGATCGGACGCTGCTCCTTTTTCATTTGGCCGTAGCTCCGGTCCGGCGCGCCGGCGCCGCCTGCTGCTTCGTCGATGCGCTGGCGCCCGCCTCGACACCCAAGATCTCCTCGATCCTGGCAAGCACCGCGTCGCTTTCCGGCGTGATCTCGCCCCGGGCACCGGCGACCTTGCGCACGAGGCCGAGAGCTTGGCGTCGATCCTGTTCGCTCGGCAGGAGCTCAGGCAAGCAGGCCAGGGCGTGCTCCTCGTCGAACCTGATCATGAAGGCTTCCTCCCGAGCGATCGCCTTCAGCCGCTCGTGGGTCAGGTCCTTCAGCCGCGGGTGCTCCTTGCGCAGTTGCTGGGCCAGCCGGAAGCCGCGGGCATCGACCATGCGTTGCGCTTTGGCGCTGGCGAGCATGATCCGGATCACCGCCGCGGCAAAGCCGCCCTCCACCTCGCGCGCACGGATCGCCGCGATCTTCCGTTCCAAGAACTCCTCCAACACCGCATCGCGGGCGCGCGGCTTGCGCGCGTCCGCATGTGACGCCCGAAGGCCGGCGAGCGCCTCGACGAAGGGCGAGTTGTAGATTGCCTTGAAGGTAAGCTCCTGCATCCGGTCCCGGATCTCGCGGTACTGGTCGAGGGCCTGCTCGATCTGCTTGGAGACCGCATGCTCGGCGGTCACGAACGCATTCTCCTCGGCGACGGGCCGGCGGTCTTTTCGCACGCCGTCCGCCATCAGCCTGACCGGCCACATCGCCGGATTGAGATCCGAGAGCAGGAAGCGCTGCAGGCGCAGCGGATGCATGAGCCGCAGGGCCTCGGCGCTGACTCCGTTGCTCCATAGCCGGACCCACGGGCTGACGAACGTGTCGTAGAGCCCCTCGTTGATCTCGGAGATCCTGGCCACGGTCTCGAAAGCCTGCTCGTGCTCGCGGCCATCGCCGAGCGCCAGGATGTCGTCGATCGTCCGGCCCTCAAAGCGCACGAGATATTGTCCCGGCAGGAGATCGGCGCCGACGTCCTCGGCCTTTTTCTCCTCGAGGATCATCTCGTAGAGGCCGGGCGGCAGCACCTCGATCAGGTCCAGGGTGTTGACCAGCTCCGCGTGCTGCTTCGCGGCGACCTTGGCCGACACGAAGATGCCGAGATGGCCGATCCGCTCGTCGAGGGTGTAGATGATGGTCTGCTCGTTGGCGACGATCTCGGCCACGCTCTCGTACAGATCGGCAATCCAATAGAGCGCCTGTTGAGGCGGCGTGATGTTGTCGCCCCAGGACGCGATCACCACGATCGGCGCGCGAATGTTCCGCAGATCGATCGTGCGGCGATCCGCGGTCAGGATCGTGCCCTTGGTCAGCTTGTTGCCGACGAACAGCTCGTCGACGATGGCGCGCATCTCCTCCATGGTGGTCAGAAAGTAGCCACCCCACCACTTCTCGAAGCCGAGGTAGCGCGGCTCCTCGGTGTCGATCTTGGAATACAGATTGTACTGCTTGGTCCAGAGCGTGTTGGCCGGGTTCAGGTTCTCGAAGTTCTCGACCAGATACGCCCCGTCGAACTTGCCGTTGCCGAGATCACCGCAGAGCGAGGTGAGCCAGGTGCCGCCGAGCAGGCCGCCCATGTAGCGCATCGGGTTCTTGCCCTCGACGCCCGCCCAGTAGGACAGCGGCGAGCCGGCGATGCTGATCAGGCCGACCAGATCCGGCGCGGCGGCGGCCAGCATCATGATCGCCCAACCGGCCTGGCAGTTGCCGACCACCACCGGCTTGCCCTCGGCCTCGGGATGCAGCTCATGCACCTTGCGCAGGAACTGCGCCTCGGCCCAGGCGACGTCCGCGATGGTCTGGCCGGGCTCGGGCTCGGGATGGAACGCGACGAAATACACCGGGTGACCGGCGCGCAAGGCGACGCCGACCTGGCTCGCCTCCTTGGAGCCGCCGATCCCGGGCCCGTGGCCGGCACGCGGGTCGACGATCACGAATGGTCGCTTCGTCGGGTCGACCACGATGCCCGGCTCGGGCTCGATGCGGAGCAGCATGTAGTTGACCGGCCGCTCGAGCGTGCGCCCGTCGATCACCAGCTCGTAGTCGAACACCAGGACCGGCGGCTTGCCCTTCTGATAATGCTCGATCGCCTGGTTGCCGCGCTTGCGCATCACGTCCCAGAACAGGATCGTGCGCTGGCAGGAATCGACCCAGTAGTCCCAAGCATCCTTCGTGAATTCCGATTCCGGCCAGGACGCGTTGCTGATCTCAGCAATCGACTCCGTCCAGGACTCCGCCACCTGCTCCGGCAACCACCTGGCCGCCGCCTCGGCGAGCCCGGCGAAGGGCGCGGCAGCAGCCGACCCGCCAGCTCTGGGCTGCGGCGCTGCAGAGGCGTCGGCGCGACCGCTACCCGAGGAGTTCGATGCCCTTCGCGCAGATCGATCGCTCCGGGGCCGCTCACTGGCGATTGTGGCCGGACCGGTTCGGCTTTGTTTGGTCGTCGTCATAGGGAGTCCTCTGGGGACTGCAGCTTTCAGTTCTCGGGATGCCAAGCAGGGCCGGTCCGCTCGCCCACGGCTCTCCTGGCTCGTCGCCTAAGGCGGGCCGCGCGGGTCTATGTCACTGCGCGTTCCCGCTCGGCCCTCACCAAGATCACCACCGGAGGAAGATTCCCACGTCGCCCGGCATGCCGCCCGGAAAATCCATGATCTGGGCGCGCAGCTTGTAGCCGTGCGGCTCGAGCTCCTTCTGCCAGAACTCGTAGGCGCGCTTGGCGAAGCCGGTCAGGGTCTTCGGCCAGTCGGGCTCGAAGCTGTTGATCGCGCGGCCGCCGTCGGTGCAGTACTCGCTCGGGAACCGAATCGCGAGCACCTCGCGCTCACCCCGCTCGGCGGCGCTCTTCACCACCCGCGACACGCGCTCGAACACCTCGGGATGAATGTCGCGCGACATGAACGCCTCGCGGATGTCATGCTGCGCCGCGTCCGCCTTGCGCTTCTTCTCGAGCGCCTCGCGCAGCTGCGCCATCTCCTCTTCTTCGGCGATTTTCCTGAGCTGATCAGGCGTGATCAAGCCTTCTGCCACAGCGGAACTCCCTGCAGTTCTGAGCCGACCGCGAGCGCCGCGACAGCGGCTCAGTCTACCTGTTCAGCCAGCGCACGTGGTCAAGCTTGGCCGCACCAGAGAAATGGTCCTCAATCAACCCGGAACCACTATGACCGGCGCAGCACAGGCGACCATCGCGCAGGCGCTCAAGCGGACCGTCCGCGTCGGATCGCTCGGTGGCGCAACGATCATCTTGCTCTGCATCGTGACGGACGAAGACCACGCGAGACGCGAGATGGGGAGTACGTAACCGTTAATTACGTCCTTCGACGAACGTGTGGCAGGAGCTGACCGGCTTCGGCTATCGACCAAGACTAGCTGCTCGGATCGTTCGCTGGCGCGGCCGCGCCGGAATATTCAAGCCCGCCTTACGCAGGCCCTCGGCCATATGTTCCGCCATCTGCTCCGGGAAGTTGCGGAGCTGAAGTTCGTACCAGGCGTTCGCCTCGAAATCCGGATCCAGCTCGAGAATGCGACGGACCGCAGCCCTTGCCGCCTCATGCTGTCCGAGTTGCCCGTAGATCATCGCGAGAATGGTGTGGTTGTGCACCCAGCCCGGCGCATCGATCTGCTTCGCCTCCTGAAGCGCCTCGGCATACCGGCCCTGCCGGTAGAAATCGAGCGCCGGCGCCGTGTGATACCAGCCGGGATGCGCCGGATTGCGCGTGATCGCTGCGTCGATCAGCGAAATGCCGCGTTCCCACCGACCCATCAACGCCAGGCGCATGCCGAGCTCGGCAAGGACCTCCGCGTTGTTGGGGTTCAAAGCGACCGCCCGGTCCCCAGCCGCCGCGGCTTCCTCGACCTCACCTCTGAAAGAATGTACGAGCAGCAACGATCGTTGTGCGAGAGCGCCATCGGGCGCGATTTCTGCCGCCCTCTGCGCGGCGCGCAGCGCGCGGTCGAGCAAGTCCTGGTCGTGAGACCTCGGCACCATTCGCAGCCGGACCTGATCCAGGTAGCTCATGCCGAGCAGAGCCCAGGCATCGGCATACTCGGGGTCGCTCCCGGTCGCCCGCTCCAGGCAGTCGCGCGCCTCCGCGACCCGCGCCGACGTCATGTGACGATAGTGGTCGAGAACCCGCAGAACGCACTCGTAGGCGCTCAGACTCTCCGGAGCCTTGCCCCGCATGAGCTGCATGTCCGCTGTCGCGATCATCCCATACGGCTGCGCGACTTCGACCACGACGCGCCGGGCGATGTCGGCTTGAACTCGGAACAGATCGGCTCCGCCTTCCTCGTAGGCGGCCGCCCACAGCTGGAGGCCGGTGGTAGCGTCGGTCAGACGAGCGGTCACACGGATCCGCCCTTCGGCCTCTCTGAGGCTGCCCTGGAGGATGTACCGGACTCCGAGCTCGCGATGAAGTTCCTGATAGCTCGTGGCGGCGCCGTAACGGGCACCGGTCTCGTGCCCATAAACGAACAGCTCCTTGAACTGGGCCAGACCGGTAAGGACCTCCTCAGTGAGGCCCCCGGCCAGGTAGGCCTTCGCCGGCGAATCGCTCAGGTTGTCGAACGGCAACACGATGATCGAAGGACCGCGTTCAGCAGCCTCCGGGACGACGGCCTCGGGTTCGGTTGTCTCGTGCCACAGAACGAGGCCAATCGCGAGCGCCAGGGCGGCCATCCCTAGCGCCACTCCCCGGGCAAGGACGCGCCGCGACGGCCAAAAGGTGCGGATGCCCTCGCGACTCCTTCGCGCCGCCCGATGTCCGGCGAAATCAGGCGGCTCTCCCTGCGGCAATTCCGGCGCCGCGGTATCTCCGCCATCCTCGCGTACGGAGGGCAAGCGCCGGAACGAAGCGACGTAGCCCCCCTTCGGAATGTCGATGCGAATCGGGTCGTCTTTGCCTGCGATCAGGTAGTAGCGTTCCAGGCTTCGCCGGAGCCGGCTCGCCTCTATTCTGACGATGGGGTCTGCTTGCGGATCGAACCCGGCGTCGCGCTGCAGCACGTTGGTGCCGATCGTGTAAGCCTTGATTCGATCGCCGCGCCCCGCGAGAGTTTCCTCGACGACAAAGCGCAGGAAGGCGCAGTTCCTGCGCGAGGCATCGAATGCGCTGCTCGCAATGATCCGTTCCAATTGAGCCCGGATCAGATCGGCGGGTATCCCCTCGGGATTTGAATGCCCAGAGTCCTTTCCCGCGTTCACCGCGGTCCTCCCTCACGTCAGCCCGATTGGCCCAAATCCGACCACCGCGCGGAACGAGCTCCCCAGCCTAACACGTCAGGGTCGGGGCGAGCCCGGCACCCGTACAGTTACTGTTACGTGCTCCCCGCGCCCTTCCGAGGGTGTCATCCTAGCTGAGGCTCGGCGCCGGAGATATCGCTAAATGGAAAGGGAACGCATGGACTCCGAGCTGGAACGCGTGATCGAGCGCTTTCCTGATCTCGCAGCCTCGATCCGAGCCCGCTTTCATGACGATCAAAGCGTTCGGGAGATGTGCAGCGACTACGTCGAAACGCTGGAAGCGTTGCAACGGTGGGAGGCGTCGAGCGGCCCGCAAAAAGGGCCTCGCATCGAGGAGTATCGGGAACTCGCCAGAGCGTTGGAGTTCGAGATCGCCACCGCGCTGCGGCTTCCTTCCCAAGATACGAAGGATGGCCTGGCATGACCCAGTCAAGAGGAATCCCCATCGCCCTGATCGCAACGGCAACGCTTCTCGCCGGCTGCGCCGCCGGCCAGCAGGCGCGCACCGTCGAGGAGTCGGGTTTTCTCGGCGAGGATTACGCGCTGCTGCGCGAAGGCGAAGAGGGCGAGGCGCTGCTGACCTACGTCGATCCAGTTGCGCCGTGGCGCACCTACGACAAGATCAAGCTCGACCCGGTGACCATCTGGGCGGGCGAAGGCTCGGCTTTCGAGGATTTCTCGGAGCCCGACCGGCAGACGCTCGCCGACACCTTCTACACGCTGATCTTCGAAGAGCTCTCCCAGGATTTCCAAATGGTCGACCAGCTTGGTCCCGGGGTCCTGAACGTCCAGGTGGCGATCACCGATGCTCAGACCTCGAACCCGGCCCTGGACACCATCTCGAGCGTCGTGCCGCAGGCGCTTCTGCTCTCGCAGGCCAAAGGGCTGGTGACCGGCAAGCCAGGCTTCGTCGGCGAGGCCAGCGCAGAGGTGAAGGCGAAAGACGGTCAGACCGGCGAGCTGGTCGGCGCCGCGGTCGACCGCCGGGTCGGCGCCAAGTCGATCGCCGGCGCGCCGACCGACTCGTGGGAAGACGTGCGCGAGGCCTACCGCTACTGGGCCGAGCAGCTTCGCTATCGGCTGTGCACCGAGCGCGGCACCGCCGAGTGCACGCCCACGGAGGCGTGACGAATGTGCCGTGATCGAGTTCGCCAAGCGCTTGCTGACCGGCCGATGCCAGTGCGCGTCTGGCGCGAGTCGGGTCTCGACTGGAAGTCTGCCATGAAGCCACTCCGCCGTACCGCAGCATGCTTGCTCGCCCTCGCCGTTCTCACGGGGTGCGCGTCGACCGAGGTCACCGAGCGCCAGCGCTACGAGGGCGCGAAGCTCACCCGGCCTGATCGCATCATCGTCCATGATTTCACGAGCGACCCCGCCGAGGTGCCGCGCGAATCCGCGTTCGCCGCCCGGCTGGCGGATGCGGTTCCGCCGACACCGGAGCAGCGCGAGCTCGGCCGCAAGCTAGGCGCGCAGATCGCCGAGGACCTGGTGGCAGATCTCCAGAGCATGGGGCTGCCCGCCGTGCGGGCCGAGGGCCAAGCGGCGCCGCAGATCGATGACATCGTGCTGCGCGGCTATTTCGTCTCGATCGAAGAGGGTAGCGCCGGCAAGCGTGTGCTGGTCGGGTTCGGCAGCGGCGCGGCCGAGATGAGGGCGGCGGTTGAAGGCTACCAGGCGACCGCCGCAGGCCTGCGCCTTCTCGGCAGCGGCGAGGTCGGGTCCGGTGGCGGCAAGATGCCGGGCATCGCGGCGCCGCTGGCCGTCCTCGCCGCCACCGCCAACCCGATCGGCCTGGTGGTCGGTGGTGGGGCCAAGCTCTATGGCGAGGGGTCCGGCTCGGACACGATCGAAGGCGCCGCCAAGCGGACCGCCGACGAGATCGCGACGCAACTGCGCACGGCAGCCGAAGAGCAGGGCTGGATCTAGTCGTGCCTCCTGTCGACGCTGCCCATACGGCTTCGCAATAGCGATTCCGGGACTTGACCAGACCCAACGAGCCTGGAGGGAGCACCCGACATGCCCACTGCCCTCGCTCTGTTGTCGATCGCCCTTGTGATCCTGGCCGCGCCTGCGGGCGCCACGGAGCCGATGAATGCCTCGCAGGTCGCGCAAGCTCTGGGCTTCGATCGCGCCGCCGAGCAGAAGCTGCTGGCCGGCGAGATCGTCGCCGCCGAGCGCGAGGAGACGACCGCCAAGCAACTTGCAGTCAGCATCGGCATGCTGGTCAAGGGCGAGCCCGACGCGTTGGCGGCGGCGGTGCTCGACGGCCAGACTCTGCGGGCCAATCCTGCGGTCCTCGGCTTCGGCAAGATTGATCCCGGCGCCCCGGCGGCCGGCCTCGCCGGCGTCGGCTACACCGACGACGAGGTCGACGAGATCCGCAAGCTGCTCGAAGCGGAAGCGGGCGACGAGCTCAATCTGTCCGCCGACGAGCTGGCTACGCTGCAGCAGGCCACCGCTCGGTTTGATCCGCAGCAGGCCGGAGATCCCGCGGTCGTCCAGGCGGTCAACGAGGCGTACCGGAGCATTCTCCTTAGCCGGTTGCAGGCCTATCTAGCACGCGGGGTCGCGGGCATCGCGCCCTACCAGCGGGACGGCGAGGTGTCGGACCCAGCGGAGGAGCTGCGGGCCGCCGCTGAGGCTTCACAGCTCCTGCAACGGGCGGCGCCGGATATGTACCGCGGCCTGGTCGAATTCCCCGAGCATCAGCCAGCCGACGTGCAGCAGGCATTCTTCTGGGTCAAGGAGATTGCCAACGATCGCCCGGTCTTCAGCCTCAACCATCGCATGGTGCAGCGCCGGCCGGACGGCCTCATCCTCCTGTCCCGCACGTTCTATGCCGGCCATTCGTTCAACGCCTCGCTTTCGGGGGCGGGCGTGTTGCCGGTTCAGGACGAAAACGCGGTCTTCTACACCAATCGAACGGCCAGCGACCAAGTCGCGGGCTTCATGCAGGGAACGCGCCACGAGCTGGGTCGCGGCATGATGCGCGATGCCCTGATCGAGAGCTTCGAGGCGATCCGCGTGCGACTGGGCGCCGGATGACCCGGCGATCCGGCGACCGATCGTGTCGGCGGCTGCGCTCAGGTGATGAAGCGAAAGCAGCGCACACGCCGACCTCCGGGAGAGCGCATCCGCTCGAAAGGGGACGCTCTAGACGCCTGAGGAGATGCTGCCATGGCCGATTCGCGTACAGCGGTCCTGCCCTTTGACGCCGTGCTCTTCGATCTCGATGGCGTGCTCACTTCGACGGCCAAAATCCATGCCGCATGCTGGAAGTCGATGTTCGACGATTTCCTGAGCAGGCACGCCGACAGCTCCCGGCAGCCTTTCACTCCGTTCGAGATCGAGGGCGACTACAGGGCTTACGTTGATGGCAAGCCGCGCTACGAGGGCGTGCGCAGCTTTCTCGAGTCGCGGAGCATCGAGTTACCTTACGGCAGCCCCGCCGACGATCCGGCCACCGAGAGCGTTTGCGGCCTCGGCAACCGCAAGGATGAACTGGTCAAGCAGGCGATCGCGGAGGGCAAGGTGGAAGCCTATCCCGGATCGGTCGCTCTCCTACGCAAGCTGCGCGAGAGAAAGAAGCTCATGGCGGTCGTCTCGTCGAGCAACAACTGCGAGGAGGTCCTCGAGGCCGCCGGGCTCGCCGACTTCTTCGCCGCTCGCGTGGACGGGATCGTAGCCACCGAGAAGGGTTTTCGGGGCAAGCCGGCTCCCGATACCTTCCTGTATGCCGCCCACGCTCTTGATGTTTCCCCCGAGAAAGCCGTTGTGGTCGAAGATGCCCTGGCGGGCGTCGAGGCCGGACGCGCCGGCGGTTTTGGCCTGGTTGTCGGCGTCGATCGTGGTGACGTCGGCGCCGCGCTGCGGCAGCACGGGGCCGACATTGTCGTCGCTGACCTGGCTGAGCTGATTCCGGGTTAATGCGCTTCGAGGCTTAGCCCGATGATCCGGCACGAACCAATACTCCCGTCCGAGGACATCTATCCCATTGACGACTGGCGTCTGATCGAGAGTCGGCTCAGCCTCGAGAAGATTGCCCAGACCGAGACGATTTTCTCCACCGCCAATGGCTACCTGGGCATGCGCGGGGCCTTCGAGGAAGGCGGCCTGGCGGGCCAGCACGGCACCTTCATCAATGGCTTCTACGAATCCTGGCCCATTCCCTATGGGGAATCCGCGTTCGGCTTTGCCAGGCACGGCCAGACCATCGTCAACGTGCCCGACGGCAAGATCATCCGGCTTTACGTCGACGACGAGCCCTTCGACCTCGAGAGTGCTTTCGTCCAGCGTTACGAACGCGTCCTGGACATGCAAAACGGCACCCTCGATCGCGAGGTCCTCTGGGAGACGCCCGCGGGCAGGCAGATCCTGGTCCAGTCCCGGCGGCTGGTCTCGTTTCATGAAAAGCACGTGGCGGCCATTTCCTATCGCGTGACGGTGGTCAACGCCCGGGCTTCGCTCGTGCTCTCCTCGGAAGTCGTCGATCATCCGCCGCCGCAGCCGCAGGAAGACGATCCACGTCTCGGTCGTCAGGTCGGGGAAGTCTTGATCCCGCAGACCTCCGACTGCTCGGACCAGCGTCTGCTGTTCTCCTTCGTGACGCGCAGAAGCGGCATGGGGCTGAGCTGCGGCGTCGATCACACCCTCGACACCACCTGCGCTTTCACCGTCAACACCACCTGCGCGAACGGGACCGGCCAGGTCGTCTTTCACATCGATGCCGAGCCCGGCCAGCCGATCCACCTAGCGAAGTACATCACGTACCACACATCTCGTTCCGACAAGACCGACGAGCTCGAGGCCCGGGCAGTGCGGACGCTCGATCGCGTGCTGACACACGGCTTCGACCAGCTACTCAAAGACCAGCGTGCCTATCTCGATGATTTCTGGGAGCGCAGCGACATCCAGGGGGGCCGTACGCATCCTCGGGCGCAGCAGTGCATTCGCTGGAACCTGTTCCAGCTCCTGCAAGCGGCCGGCCGGGCCGACTATGCCGGAGTGCCGGCGAAGGGGCTGACCAGTCAGACCTACGACGGCCACTATTTCTGGGACATGGAGATGTACATGCTCCCGTTCCTCATCTACACGGCGCCGCGCCTGGCCGGGAACCTGCTGCGCTTTCGTTACAGCATCCTCGACAGGGCGCGTGCCCGAGCCCGCGAGGTGAATCAGAAAGGCGCCCTGTTCCCTTGGCGCACGATCAACGGCGAGGAGGCATCGGCCAACTATGCGGCGGGCACGGCGCAGTACCACATCAACGCGGCCATCGCCCATGGGATCATCAAGTACGTGCAGATCAGCGGCGACCAGACCTTCATGGAGGAGTGCGGCGCCGAGATGCTGATCGAGACCGCGCGCCTGTGGTTCGACCTGGGCTTCTTCTCCGAGCGCAGAGGCGGCCGCTTCTGCATCCACGGCGTCACCGGCCCGGACGAGTACACCACCGTCGTCAACAACAACACGTACACGAACCTGATGGCGCGCGAGAACCTGTGTAACGCGGCCCTCACCGTGGAGCAGCTGGAGTCCTCCAATCCGCGGGCCTACAGGATCGTTGCCGGGCGCACGAGCCTCGATCCCAGCGAAGCGGACGACTGGAGACGCGCGGCGGAGGTGCTGTACGTCCCATTCGAGGAGCGGCTCGGCATCCACCCGCAGGACGATACCTTCCTGGAGCACCGCGTCTGGGATTTCGAGCACACGCCGGCCGAGAAGTATCCAATGCTGTTGCACTTTCATCCGCTGGTCATCTATCGCCACCAGGTCATCAAGCAAGCCGACGTGGTGCTGGCCATGTTCCTGCATGGCGACGAATTCAGCCTCGAGCAAAAACGGCGCAACTTCGACTACTACGACCCGCTCACCACCGGCGACTCGTCGTTGTCGGCTTGCATCCAGAGCATCGTGGCCGCGGAGATCGGTTACGAGGACCTCGCGCGTCGTTACTTCACGTTCGCCCTGCTGATGGACCTGGCCGACGTGGGTGGCAACCTCAAGGACGGCACCCATGTCGCCTCGGTGGGTGGCACCTGGATGGCTGTCGTCTACGGCTTGGCCGGTCTACGCGACCACCAGGGCAGCATCTCCTTCAACCCGACCGGGATCGCTAAGGACCTGCGTTTCAAGCTCACGGTACGAGGCTGCCGGCTCATGGTCGACATCCGCGACGACGCGGTTAGCTATCGTCTCGAACAGGGCGACCACTTCACCTTCTGGCACCGAGAAGAAGAGATCGTTTTGAAGAACGGCCAATCGCAGCAACGTGACCTATAGGCATCAATTCATGCAGGATGGGCCTGATATGAGCATAGATAGTCAGCCGAGACCGCGTGACTCGGTCGAGGACGCTACCGACCGTCACGACCGACAAGGCACGACGTCGCCCCGTCCGATCGGACCGGAGGATAAGGGGCTCATCACGGCAAGGACATCGGGAGGACCTGCAGGATGAGCCAGGACCTGAGAGCGTCGCGGCGACGCTGGTCGCTGACGGTAAGTGCATTCTCGCCGCGGGCTCGTGGCCGGCGCGGCAGCTGCCATGGAAACCCTATCGACGCGGCGGGACATGGATCTCATCGAGCCGGTGGAACACAGTGGTCCCGTTGGCTCGTTCATCGAGTTGATTCGAAGGGTTGGCGCGCTACGTCAAGCCAGGCCGGAAGCAGACGATGAGGGCGGCGCGAGCTTTCTAGGGCAGACCAGCGGCCAAGGGGTATCAAAGTGTTCCTCGACTATGTCGCTCTCGCGATTCTGTTCTTCGTGGTGATCACGCTGTTCTATGCGATCATCGCGATCCACGACGTCCCATACGAGATCGCCAAGCACCGCGGCCATCCTCATCAGGACGCGATCCATGTCGCTGGCTGGGTCAGCCTGTTCACGTTGCATGCGATCTGGCCGTTCCTGTGGATCTGGGCGATGGCGTACCGGCCCGATCGCGGCTGGGGCTTCAGCGAGCGTGCGGCGCAAGACCAGCTGTCGCTCGAGCTTGCCCGACTTCAGGAACGTGTGGCGCACCTCGAGCAGTCTCGAGGCGATGAGGCTCGGGCTCGACCCCTGGAAGCCGCGCGGCGGGAGGCCGACTGATGGAACTCCTGATGATTCTCACCTATACGGCGATCTGCTACGCGATCTTCAAGATCTTTAAAGTTCCGGTCAACAAGTGGACGATCCCGACTGCCGCTCTCGGGGGGATCATCTTGATAGCGATGATCCTCCTCATCATGAACTACAATCATCCCTTTACGCGCGACGCCCGGATCTACTTCACCACGACGCCGATCATTCCGGTGGTGCAAGGTGAGGTGGTCGATGTGCCGGTGGCGGTGAACGTGCCTCTGAAGAAAGGCGACGTCCTGTTCCAGATCGACCGCCGGCCATACGAATACATCGTCGAGCAGAAGCGCGCCGCGCTCGCCGAGGCCGAGCAGAACGTGCCGCAGCTGAAGGCGACGCTGGATGCGGCGCTGGCCAACGTCGACGTGGCGGTGGCTTCCCGTGATCGAGCGCAGCAGGCGCTCGAGCGCTACGAGTTGGCCGGCGGGGGGGCGGTCGCGGAAATCGAAGTGGAGAACCGGCGAGGCCTGTATCTCAGCGCTGAGGCGATGCTGGCGAGCGCGCAGGCGACCGCGGACCAGGCGCGACTCGCCTACGAATCGCAGATCGATGGCGTGAATACCACGGTGGCCAGACTCCAGGCCGAGCTGCGAGACGCCCAGTACGACCTCGACAAGACGACGGTCAGGGCGCCGAGCGACGGTTACGTAACCCAAGTCTTCCTGCGTCCGGGCATGATGGCGGTGCCTTTCCCGCTGCGCCCGGTCATGGTCTTCATCCCTACCGACGACACTGCGCTCGGCGCTGCCTTCCAGCAGAACGCGTTGCAGCGGGTACGCGTCGGTGACGAGGCGGAGATCGCCTTCGATGCGCTTCCGGGGCGGATTGTCAAGGGTCAGGTCAGGGCCGTCGTCGACGCAGTGGCGCAGGGCCAGGTGGCACCCACCGGCGAGCTGATCGCCCCCGAGCAGCGGCAGGGTCCCGGGCGCGCGATCGCGCTGATCGACATCAAGGAGGATCTGTCGGGATACCAGGTGCCCGCCGGCGCAGCGGCCCAGGTCGCTCTCTACACCGAGCACTGGCACCATTTCGCCATCATCCGGCGCATCCTGCTCAGGATGAAGAGCTGGATGAATTATGTGTTCAGCGAAGGGCACTGAGGTGAATCGCACGACCGAGAGCACAGGGAGGACTTCGGGATGAGCGAGGATCTGGAGAGCATCGCGGGTAGGCTGGTCGCCGACGGCAAGGGCATCCTGGCGGCTGACGAGAGCGTCGCCACCTTGACCAGGCGGTTCGACACGCTCGGGATCCCGTCCACCGAGCAGAGCCGGCGCGCCTACCGCGAAATGCTGTTCACCACGAGGGGTGCGGCCGAGTTCATCAGCGGCGCCATCCTGTACGACGAGACCATCCGCCAGAAGAGCTCCGACGGCACGCCGCTCGCGCAGGTGCTCTCGCGCCAAGGTATCGTTCCAGGCATCAAGGTCGATACCGGCGCAGAGCCGCTCGCCGGCTTCCCCGAGGAGACCGTCACCGAGGGGCTGGACGGGCTTCGGGAGCGTCTCGCGGAGTATCACGGCATGGGTGCCCGGTTCGCCAAATGGCGGGCGGTGATCCGCATCACCGACACGCTGCCGAGCGGGGCGTGCGTGAGCGCGAATGCCCACGCCCTCGCGCGCTATGCCGCGCTCTGTCAGGAGCAGCACCTCGTGCCGATCGTCGAGCCCGAGGTGCTGATGAACGGAGCCCATATGATCGAGCGCTGCGAGGAGGTCACCGGCACGGTGCTCCAGGCGGTGTTTCACGTGCTCTTCGAGCAGGGCGTCTCGTTGGAGTCGATGTTGCTCAAGCCCAGCATGGTCATCGCGGGCAAAGACTGCTCCCGGCAGGCTTCGGTGCAGGAGGTCGCGACCGCGACGCTCCGCTGCCTGCGCCGGCACGTGCCCGCGGCGGTGCCCGGCATCGTGTTCCTGTCCGGCGGTCAGAAGGACCGGCTGGCCACCGCGCATCTGAACGCGATCAACCGGCTGCCGGGGCCCAAGCCCTGGAAGCTCAGCTTCTCCTACGGGCGGGCGCTCCAGGATGCGGCGTTGGAGAAGTGGCACGGGCGGGACGAGAACCTGAAGGCCGGCCAACAGGCGTTCTACCACCGGGCCCACTGCAACAGCGCGGCCATGCGCGGGGAGTACACCGATGAGATGGAGGCGGGATAATGAGCGCCGGCAGTCCGGCGGGCCGCCGCGAGCGGCGCGACGACTGACCCGCAGGACAGGCCCGCCGCATAGTCAAACAGGCAGCTCAAAGACACGGGGATCAGAGGAGGCGATCATGGCGAACGCGCTGTCGGAGAAGGAACGGGCGTTGATGGACGCGTACTGGCGCGCCGCCAACTATCTGTCGGTCGGCCAGATCTATCTCTACGACAACCCGCTGCTCAAGAAGCTGCTCGCCAAGGAGCACATCAAGCCGCGGCTCCTGGGGCATTGGGGGACCACGCCCGGTCTGAACTTCATCTACGTCCACCTGAACCGGGTGATCAAGAATCACGACCTGGACATGATCTACATCACTGGTCCCGGTCATGGCGGGCCCGGCCTGGTCGCGAACGCCTACCTCGAGGGGACTTACAGCGAAGTCTATCCGAACATTTCCCCGGACGAGGACGGCATGAAGCGCCTCTTCACCCAGTTCTCGTTTCCCGGCGGCATTCCCAGCCATGTGGCGCCCGAGACGCCCGGCTCGATCCACGAGGGCGGCGAGCTTGGCTATGCCCTATCACACGCCTACGGGGCCGCCTTCGACAACCCCGACCTGATCGTCGCTTGCGTGGTCGGCGACGGCGAGGCCGAGACCGGTCCGCTCGCGACGAGCTGGCACTCGAACAAGTTCCTGAACCCGGTCGCCGACGGGGTGGTCCTGCCGATCCTGCACCTCAACGGCTACAAGATCGCCAACCCGTGCGTCCTGGCCCGGATCAGCCACGAGGAGCTGGACCAGCTATTTCGTGGCTACGGGTACACGCCGTACTTCGTCGAGGGGCACGAGCCGGAGACGATGCACGAGCTGATGGCCGCCACCCTGGACACCGTCGTCGGCGAGATCCAACGCATCAAGGCGGACGCGCGGCGCAATGGTTTCACGGAACGCCCCCGCTGGCCGATGATCGTGCTCCGCACCCCCAAGGGCTGGACCTGCCCGAAGGAGATCGACGGCAGGCGTACCGAGGACTACTGGCGCTCGCACCAGGTGCCGATGGGGGAGATGCACCAGAACCCGGCCCATGTGCGCCTCCTCGAGGAGTGGATGAAGAGCTATCGGCCCGAGGAGCTGTTCGACGATGGTGGTGGCCTCCGGCCCGAGCTGGCTGACCTCGCCCCTCGGGGCACCCGGCGCATGAGCGCCAACCCGCACACCAACGGTGGCGTGCTCCTGCGCGATCTGCGACTCCCGGATTTCCGTGACTACGCCGTCGAGGTGCCCGCGCCGGGAACCGTCACGGCCGAGTCCACCAGGCTCATGGGCGCCTTCCTGCGCGATGTGATGAAGCTGAACATGGAGGCGCGGAACTTCCGGCTGTTCAGTCCGGACGAAAACAACTCGAACCGTTGGCAGGACGCGCTCGAAGTGACCAATCGCGCCTGGGTCGCCGAGACCGAGCCGTGGGACGACCATCTCGCCCCCGACGGGCGGGTGATGGAGATGCTCAGCGAGCACCAGTGCCAGGGCTGGCTCGAGGGCTATCTCCTGACCGGCCGGCACGGCTTCTTCTCCTGCTACGAGGCGTTCATCCACATCATCGACTCGATGTTCAACCAGCACGCCAAGTGGCTGAAGGTGTGCAATGAGATCCCCTGGCGGCGGCCGATCGGCTCGCTGAACTACCTGCTGTCCAGCCACGTCTGGCGGCAGGACCACAACGGCTTCAGCCATCAGGACCCCGGGTTCATCGACCACGTCGTCAACAAGAAGGCCGAGGTCGTCCGCGTCTACCTGCCGCCCGACGCCAACTGTCTGCTCTCGGTCACCGACCACTGCCTGCGCAGCCGGAACTACGTCAACCTCGTGGTCGCCGGCAAGCAGCCGGCCCCGCAGTGGCTGACCATGGACGAGGCGATCAAGCACTGCGCCGCCGGGCTCGGCATCTGGGAATGGGCCAGCAACGACCGTGGTGCGGAGCCCGACGTCGTGATGGTCTGCTGCGGCGACGTGCCGACCCTGGAGACGCTGGCTGCGGTCGATCTCCTGCGCCGGCATGCGCCCGAGCTGAAGGTCCGCGTCATCAACGTCGTGAACCTGATGAAGCTGCAGCCCTCGAGCGAGCACCCGCACGGCCTCTCGGACCACGACTTCGACGCCCTGTTCACCACGGACAAGCCGATCATCTTCGCCTTCCACGGCTACCCCTGGCTGATCCACCGCTTGACCTACCGGCGCACCGGCCACGGCAACCTCCATGTGCGGGGCTACAAGGAGGAGGGCACCACCAGCACGCCATTCGACATGTGCGTGCTGAACGACCTCGATCGCTTCCACCTGGTGAATGACGTGATCGACCGCGTGCCCGGGCTCGCGGCACGCGCCGCCTACGCCAAGCAGGCGATCCACAGCAAGCTGATCGAGCACAAGGAGTACATCGCCCGGTACGGCGACGACATGCCCGAGATCACGGGCTGGAAGTGGGGTCAGGCGGTCGCGGCGGGTGGGGTTCGTTCCACGGAGGCGGATAACGTCTAAACCGGGAGGAGGCGGGCGTGAACGTCTTCGCGATCAGGCACGGCGAGACCGCGTGGAGCCTGAGCGGGCAGCACACGGGCACGACGGACATCCCGTTGACCGACAACGGACGCCGACTCGCCGAGCGGATGCGGCCGGTGCTGGCCAAGGAGGCGTTCGCGCTGGTGCTCGTCAGCCCGTTGCAGCGGGCACGGCAGACCTGCGAGCTGGCGGGTCTCGGCGACGCGGCCGTCATCGAGCCCGACCTGGTCGAGTGGAACTACGGCGCGTACGAGGGGCTGACGCCCAAGCAGATCGACGAGATGGCGCCGGGCTGGCTGATCTTCCGGGATGGCTGCCCGGGCGGCGAGGCACCGGAGCAGGTCGGTGCGCGGGTGGATCGGGTGATTGCCCGGGCGCGCGCGGTGGCGGGTGACGTCGCGCTGTTCGCGCACGGCCACGTGCTACGCGTGCTCGCGGCGCGCTGGCTCGGGCTGCCCGCGGGCGGCGGCCAACACTTTCTGCTGGGTACGGGCACCTTGAGCGTGCTCGGCTATTACCACGACATACCCGCCGTGAGGATCTGGAATGGGCCGCTGGTCGACTAGCCGTCGGACCGCTCGCGGCGCCCGGGGGGGCGCTGTGCCAGCCAGATGGCAAAAATGGGCCGCGGGATCCGTGATTCCGTCAGGGCGACACCTGTCACACGGGGAGGGTGACGGTATGGACAAGACAAGCGCGGCACCCCCTCGGACACCGAGCAAGCGACGGATAGAGAAGCTGCTCGAGCAGTACGGGTGCGGCCCGATCCAGTTCACGGGGACGGGCGATGCGCTCTACGAGCGTCATCTCATGTTCGACAACGTCGTCGATGCCCCGGCGCTCGGTCCAGGGCGCCGCACGCTCCGTGCGGGACGTCCTCTCGCAGCGGTGGCTGCGCACGGAGCGCACATACGAGCGCGAGAACCCCAAGCGCGTCTATTATCTCTCCATGGAATTCCTGATCGGGCGCTCGCTGGCCAACAACCTCACGAATCTCCTCCTCGATCCTCTCGCGAAGCGAGTCGCCGACGAGAAGGGGCTCGACTGGCTTGGCCTGCTCGAGCAGGAGCCCGACGCCGGGCTCGGGAACGGTGGCCTCGGCCGCCTCGCGGCATGCTTTCTCGACTCGATGGCCACGATGCAGCTTCCGGCCATGGGCTATGGGCTGCGCTACGAGTACGGCATCTTCAGGCAATCGATCCAGGATGGCTGGCAACAGGAACAGCCGGACAACTGGCTGCGGCGCCCCGATCCGTGGGAGGTCGCCCGGCCGCAGGAGCAGGTTGAGGTCGGGCTCGGCTGCTCGTTCGAGGTGCGCGGCGGCAGCCTGGGTGTCGTCGTCGGCCGCCCCTCGAGCCTGCTCGGCCTGCCGTTCGATCGCCCGGTCGTCGGCTATGGCGGCAAGACGATCAACACGCTCCGCCTCTGGGCCGCGGCCGCGCCCGATGTGTTCGACTTCCAAGTGTTCAGCGCCGGCGAGTTCGTGAGCGCCCTTGCCGAGCGGCTCACGGCCGAATCCCTGACGCGGGTCCTCTACCCTGACGACTCCACGAGCATGGGACAGGGACTGCGCTTCGTGCAGGAATACTTCCTTGTCGCCTGCTCATTGGTGGACCTCGTGCGGCGCTTCCGCCGGCACAATACCGATTGGGGCGCGCTTCCCGACAAGGTCGCAATCCAGCTCAACGACACCCACCCGAGCGTGGCCGTGCCCGAGCTGATGCGGATCCTGCTCGATGAGGCGCAGCTCGGATGGGACGAGGCATGGGACCTCACCCGAAGGACGCTCGCCTACACCAACCACACGCTCCTGCCCGAGGCCCTGGAGAAATGGCCGTTTCGATGGTTCGAGCTGCTGCTGCCGCGGCATCTGGAAATCATCCTCGAGATCGACCGCCGCCTCCGAGAGGAGATGCGGGGCCGCTTTCCCGGCGATGAGGGCCGCCTCGAGCGTGTGAGCCTCGTCGAGGAGGGTGGCGAGCGCAAGATCCGGATGGCGAATCTGGCCATCGTCGGCTCGCACAGCACGAACGGCGTCGCCGCCATCCATTCGGAGCTTCTGCGCACGGTGACGGTCAGGGACCTCGCCGAGATGATCCCCGAGCGCTTCAACAACAAGACCAACGGCGTGACGCCGCGGCGCTGGTTGCTCCTGGCCAACCCGGCGCTCGCCGGCTGCATCACCGAGGCGATCGGCGACGGCTGGATCACCGATCTCGCGGAACTCGAGAAACTCAGATCGCTCGTCGGCGACGGCGGCTTTCGCGCCGCCATCGGCAACGCCAAGCGCGAGGCCAAGTCGCGGTTTGCGGAATGGCTCCGATCGACATCCGACGTGACCGTCGATCCCAGCTCGATCTTCGACAGCCAGGTCAAGCGCATCCACGAGTACAAGCGGCAACTGCTGAACGGGCTGCGCGTCGTGGTGCTCTACAACCGACTGCGGCAAAATCCCGATCTCGAGATGGCGCCACGCACGTTCTTCTTCGCGGGCAAGGCGGCGCCCGCCTACCACCTCGCCAAGGTCATCATCAAGTTCCTCAACAACCTGGCCGGCACCATCGACGGCGACCCGGCGGTGCGCGGCCGCCTCAAGGTCGTGTTCCTGCCCGAGTACTGCGTGTCCCTGGCCGAGCGGCTGATCCCGGCGAGCGACGTCTCCAACCAGATCTCGACCGCGGGCTACGAGGCGAGCGGCACGAGCAACATGAAGTTCATGATGAACGGGGCCCTGACCATCGGAACGCGCGACGGCGCCACGATCGAGATGGCCGAGGCCGCCGGCGAGGAAAACTTCTTCCTGTTCGGGCTGACCGCGGAGCAGGTCGCCGAAAGCCGCAGTTGGTACAACCCGAACTGGCACTACGACCACGAGCCGGAAACGCGCGCGGCGCTGGACCTGATCTTCTCGGATCACTTCAGCCGCATCGAGCCGGGCGTGTTCGAGCCATTGCGCGAGACCCTGCTGACGCGCGGCGACCACTACATGCATCTGGCCGATCTCACGGCCTATCTCGACGCCGACCGGCGGTTGCTCGAGCTGTACGCCGACCCTGAGGCCTGGGCACACAAGATCATCCTCAACATCGCCAGCTCCGGGAAGTTCTCCAGCGACCGCACCATCGCCGAGTACGCGGCCGAGATCTGGGATGCAAAGCCATGTGCTGTGCCGTAGGGCAGAGCGGTCGATGGTCCCTCAGATGATGACCCCGGATCAGATCGAGGTGACGAGATGGCCGAAACGATTCGATCGAAGCAATACGCAGACAGCGTCGCCTTGGATGACGAAGAGGCCGTGGTGCGCGTGCTGTACGAGTCCGTGCTCGGCCTCTGGGGCGTCGTCAACAACCTCAGTCGGCTCCGGCCCGTTCGATGGAAGGGCTTCCGCGTGACGATCTTCGGATCGGCGAGAGCCGAGCCCGGAACCTTCGCCTACGAGGAGGTCAAGCTCCTGGCGCGAGATCTGGCGGCGATGGGGTGCGAGATCGTCACCGGTGGCGGGCCCGGGCTGATGCAGGCGGCGAACGAGGGCGCGATGGCGGCCGGTCGGGGCGAGCAGTCGATCGGCATCCGGATCCAACTAGACTTCGAGCAGCAGACCAATCCCTTCGTGGGACAGCCGTACGAGCACGGAACGTTCTTCTCGCGCCTGCACCACTTCGTCCTGATCTCCCACGCCTTTGTGGTCGTGCCCGGCGGCATCGGGACGACCCTCGAAGCGCTGATGATCTGGCAGCTCCTGCAGGTGCGCAGGCTTTATGGGACGCCACTCATCATGATCGGCCGGATGTGGCCGGGGCTTGTGCAATGGGCGAAGGACCACATGCTCGGCGTCGAGCCTCACCTCGCCGATCCGATCGATTTCACCATTCCCCGGTGCGTCGCTGACCGCGATGAGGCTCTCGCGATCATCCGGGAGTATCACGAGCAATGGGTCCGGGAGCGGGCATCGGTTCAGGAGCCCGCCGTCGGTTCAAGCGAATCGGTGCCGCGGAGCGGGCCATGACAACGATGCTCGAACCTGTACGATCGCTCATTCGTGCAGGCCCGTCCCGCAGCCCCACGGAGCGAGGCAGCAGCTCACCGGTCGGTGCGACACCGGGCAGCGAGGGTACGAACTTCAGCGTCTTCTCTAAGCATGCCACCGGCCTCGAACTGCTGCTGTTCGACCACGTCGACGATAGCGCCGAGGCCGCGCGCGTGATCCGCATCGATCCCGCGCTCAATCGGACCTACCACTATTGGCACGTCTTCGTCCCCGGCGTGAAAGCAGGCCAGCTCTACGGCTATCGGGTCGAGGGGCCGTGGGACCCGGCGCAGGGCATGCGCTTCGATCCCACCAAGGTCCTCCTCGACCCGTATGGCCGGGGCGTGGCGGTGCCCGATCGCTACGGTCGCGCCGCCGCCGGCGAACCCGGCGACAACAGCGCGACGGCGATGAAGAGCGTGGTGGTCGACCCGGCCGCCTACGACTGGGAAGGCGACGTCCCGCTGCATCGGCCGTCCGCCCAGACCATCGTGTACGAGATGCACGTACGCGGCTTCACCCGCCACCCCAGCTCGGGGGTCAGTGAGCAGACCCGCGGCACCTTCGCCGGCCTGATCGATAAGATCCCGTATCTTCAGCAGATCGGGGTCACTGCAGTGGAGCTGTTGCCGGTGTTCCAGTTCGACGCCCAGGACTGCCCGCCGGGCAAGGTCAATTACTGGGGCTATGCGCCGGTCTCTTTCTTCGCGCCGCACCAAGCGTACAGCTCGCGCCGGGATCCGCTCGGCCCGGTGGACGAGTTCCGCGACATGGTCAAGGCGCTGCACCACGCGGGCATCGAGGTCATCCTCGACGTCGTGTTCAACCACACCGCAGAAGGTGATGAGCGCGGACCGACGCTGTGCTTTCGCGGCCTCGACAACACCACCTACTACATCCTCGAGGACGACCGCGCGCGCTATGCCAACTACACCGGCACCGGCAACACCCTGAACGCCAACCATCCGGTCGTGCGGCGGATGATCGTGGACAGCCTGCGCTACTGGGTCGAGGCGATGCACGTCGACGGCTTCCGGTTCGATCTCGCCTCGATCCTGGCGCGCGACGCGTCGGGTCAGCCGCTGCCGAACCCGCCGGTGCTGTGGGACATCGAATCCGACCCGGCGCTCGCCGGGACCAAGCTCATCGCCGAGGCGTGGGACGCGGCGGGGCTCTACCAGGTCGGTAGCTTCATCGGCGACAGCTGGAAGGAGTGGAACGGCCGGTTCCGCGACGACGTTCGCGCCTTCTTCCGCGGCGAGCCGGGTTCGGTGGGGCGCATCGCAGACCGTTTGGTAGGCAGCCCCGAGATCTACGGACACGAGCAGCGCGAGGCCGAGCAGAGCGTCAACTTCGTCACCTGCCACGACGGCTTCACGCTCAACGACCTCGTGTCCCACAACCGCAAGCACAACGAGGCGAACGGGGAGGAAAACCGCGACGGCGCCGACGACAACCGCAGCTGGAACTGCGGCGTCGATGGACCGAGCGACGACCCGGATATCGAGCGGCTGCGCACCCGGCAGGTCAAGAACCTCCTGACCGTGACTCTACTCTCGCTCGGCATGCCGATGATCCTAATGGGCGACGAGGCTCGGCGCAGCCAGTCCGGCAACAACAATGCCTACTGTCAGGACAACGAGATCAGCTGGTTCGATTGGGCGCTGGTCGAAAAGCACGCCGACGTGCATCGATTCCTCACGCTGCTCAACGCACGGCGGCTCCTGCGCGACGTCGAGCACGAGCGCGCCCGGGTGACCCTCGAGCAGCTGATCCGGCAGGCAAGCAAGGCCTGGCACGGAGTCAAGCTCGGGCAGCCTGACTGGGACGAGCATTCCCACAGCCTCGCTTTCGAGGCGGAGCTCCGCCGGGAAGGGCTGCGCATTTACCTGATCCTGAACGCGTACTCGGAGCCGCTGGAGTTCGAGCTACCACCGGCGGGCGAAGACGCAGGCACGTGGCGTCGGTGGATCGATACTGCGCTTGAATCACCTGAGGACATCGTCCCCTGGGAGACGGCGCCCGCGATGTCCGGCCACAACTATCGAGCAGCGCCGCACTCCGTCGTTGTGCTGATCGATGAGGTCAGGCGTGGGCACGTTCTCGCCTGAGTGCTCGGAATCCCGCATGACGGTGGCGCCAGGGCGGTGGTCCGAGTTCGCAGCGTGACGCATGCGAGCCCGCTGGCGCGCCTTGCGCCCGGGCTCGCCGCGCTGACGCGGTACGACCGCCGCTGGTTGCCCAAGGATGTCCTGTCCGGGGTTTCGGTCGCAGCGATCGCCCTGCCGGTCGGCCTCGCCTACGCCGACATCGGCGAACCAGTTGGAGAGATCGGCGATCACCGGCGCCGCCTCGAGCGCGGCTCGGGTGAGGTTGGCCGAGATCACCTGGCTCAAGGCGTCGAGCTCGTCCCTCGCCCGCCCGGCATCGCGCACCAGGTGCTCGTCGAGCACGATGCCGAGGCTGCGCGCCCGCTCGCGCATCTCCTCCAGCGCCCCGCTGCCGTCCTGGAGCAGGTTGACCAGCGCCACACCCTCGGAGTCGAACAGCTTGAACGCAAGCCGCACCCGCTCGGCCGGATCCTCGATGCGGGTAAACGCGTCGGCGACCTCGCCGAGCAGGTCCTCGCTCCGGCGCAGGTGACCGCTCTGGTCGCGCAGCGCAATGCCCATCTGGGCCAGCGCGTCCTTGGCCTCGCCCGTGCCGTTGGCGGCTTCGGCCACGCGACGGACGAAGCGCTGCAGCGCCATGTCCAGCGTCTGCTGCTCGACGCCTGCCAGAGATGCCGCAAAACGCAGCTCCTGCAACGCCTCGACGCCGATGCCGATCTTGCTCGCGGTCTCGCCGATCGCATCCGCCGCTGAGATCGACCGATCGACCAGCGCGGCGAGGCCACCAATAGTCGCGACACCTGCGAGCGCGCCGCCGAGCGTGCGAATGCCGGTGCGCAGCAGGTCCGCTTGGCGACCGAGGCCCTTCAGCCCACCCGAGGCGCGATCGCCCGCACTCTCGATGCGCTTCAGACTCTGCTCGCCGCTCTAGCCGACCGAAACCAGCTCGGCCTTGACCTGCCCGCCACCCTCGACAGCGAGACGGATCGCGTAGGTTTGAGTGCGTCGGGCCATCCTTCAGCCTCTGTACTGAGATCCGATGCTTGCGGGAGTGGCCGCTGTGGGCGGTCTCAAGATCAGGATGCAGCGTCCGGTGTGGGGCTCAGTGCGAACTAGCTGCCGGGCGGGCTTTGACGGTGAGAACTAGCCAAGAGCGGAAGTGAGTTCCGCAGGCAGGCGGCCATGGTAATTTCGATCTCTGGCAGACTTCCGCGAGGAGGTGGGCGGAGATGAGTGACGACATCAAAACTGAATTGCGGAGGACATGGGAGTCCGCTGCGCCTGGCTGGGTTAAGTGGGAAGGCGTAATCGCAGCAGGGTTGGCCGATGTGACTGAAACGATGCTGGACACGGCTCGCGTTGGTGCCGGCATGCGGGTCCTGGATCTCGCCTGTGGCGCTGGTAGCCAAACTCTCCAAGCGGCGGAGCGAGTTGGCCCCAAGGGGCGGGTGGTGGCCACCGATATATCGGCAACCATGCTGACGCACGTTAGGGAAGCGGCCGCGCGCAGAGGTCTGACCAATATCGAAACCCTCGAATGCGCAGCAGAGGATCTCCCTCAAACGCTGGATGCTTTTGATGCCGCTATCAGCCGTCTTGGCCTGATGCTCTTTCCAGCTCCCAAGCAGGCATTGACGGCAGTTCAGCGCGTCCTGAAGCCGAAGGCGCGCATCGCCGTGCTTGTCTTCACGACGCCGTCGGCGAACCCCTTCACGTCACAGCCCATGCAAATCCTGCTTCGCCATGCCGGGAAGGAACCACCAACTCCGGGGAAGCCGGGGATTTTCGCGCTGGGCGGTCCAGGTGTTCTTGAAGGCTTGCTCGCCGACAGCGGGTTGGTGGATGCGAAGGCCAGCGTTGTAAAGGCACCGCTCCGGCTGTCGTCAGCTGCCGAAGCGCTCGAGATGATGCAGCAGGCTTTCGGCGTCTATCGGGCTGTCGTCGCTGACCTCGATCCAGAGGCTCGCGAGGCCGCGTGGTCGGAGGTCGGTGAGTGCTTGAGGCAATTTGAGGACCACGAGGGTTTTCATACCGAGGTCGAGCTCATGATCGGATCGGGTGCCCGGGCCGCTTGAGCATTCCGGCAGCTGCACCTGGTCCGGGCGGGTCAGATTCGGAAGGATAGGCCGCGGATCCCAATGACCGCAGTGGGATGACGACCGGATGTTGGTGGCGCGTTTCAGGCTTCAATGGATCGATCCGCGTCGGCGCATAACGCCTCGACAAAGCCTGCCTCGGCCGCTGGCACCAGCTCCGAGAGCACCGCGAGGTCGCAGCCGCGCGCGGCGCCGAGCCTGAGCACTGCGTTCATGTCGATGCCGATCACATGACCGCTCGGCGCCAGCCGCAGCTGGCCCTGGCAGGCGAGCAGCACCTCCCATGCCTCATGCTCCTGCCGGCTGATCAAGGCGTGCTCGCGGTATGGGCAGAGCCGTCCGTCGGCTCCTGGCTCGCCTCGGGCGCAGGACAGGCCGTCGTCGCGGCAGGTTCGGCAATATTCGGGCCCTCCGCCAGGCTGGAAGTGCCAGCGGCAGAGGGCCCTGATCCGTTTTTTGCGGCGTTCAACAGCACCTGGCGGAGCGTGAATTCCTGGAAGAACCGCTCGCCCACGGGGTAGAGATCCATCACCGCGCTGATGTTCTCGGGCGTCGGTGGGGCCGGCCCGCCTCCGAACTCAACGCCAGTCCAGCTCCTGATGTGCCGGACCGCCAGCTCGCGGATCAACTGTGCCTGGTAGAAGCCGTCGCGCTCACCTTCGGTGGAGAGGTCGGGCAGCCCGTCCAGCTGCAGCCCGGTCTCTTCGCGCTCCCGGGCTTGCCGCTCGATCGCCTCGACCGCCCGCCTGGCTCCGGCCTGCGCCGTTGCCATGCCAGCAGTGGTCAGCGGCTTCACGGTCACCGTCAGGCCGTAGGGTAGGGAGATCTCGTACGGTCCCGACTGCTGGGCGAGGTCGATCATCGACTAACCTGTGGCTGCCATTTGCGAATTGCCTGCAGTCATCGCGAGGGGCATCTTGATCGCGCCACCATGCCCGTTGGACGACGTCCGGCGATGTCCCTCAAGGGCGAGTTCTCGGACGGCATGATGAACGAAGGCGCGACCACGTCCTTTGTGACCGCCAGTGGCTACCGGCTCCACCTGCGGCAGCTGGCGGGCAAACGGTCCGGCCTGCCGGCGCTGGTCTTCCTGCATGAGGGCCTGGGCACGATTAACGTATGGGGCGACGTTCCGGATGCCCTCTGCCAAGCGACGGGCTGCCAAGGCGTGGTCTACGAGCGCCCGGGTTACGGCGCCTCGGACCCGCGTCCGGTGCCCTGGCCGGATAATATCTTCGAGCAGGAGGCAGAGCTCGTGCTGCCGGCTCTGCTCGACGCGCTGGGCGTCGATCGTCCGGTGCCGATCGGCCATTCGGATGGTGGCACGATTGCCCTTCTGTACGCCGCCGCCTTTCCGGAGCGGGTTCGCGGCGTGGTTACGCTGGCGGCCCATGTGGTTCTCGACGAGCTCACCCTCGCGGGCGTTTCGGCGCTCGAGCGCAGCTGGCGGGAGGGAGGTCTTCGTGCAGAGCTCGAACGGTTCCATGGCCTCGGCGCTGACCCTCTGTTCCGCGGCTGGTCCGGGCTGTGGCTCGACCGGGCAAGGCGCGACTGGTCGATCATCGATCGGCTCTCGCGCATCACCTGCCCGGTGCTCGCGATCCAGGGCGCCGACGACGAATACGGCCTGCCGGCCCAGCTCGACGCGATCGTGGCTGGCGTCGCCGGCCCGGCAGAGCGTGCTCTCGTCCCGGACTGCGCTCACGACCCGCATCATCAGGCGCGCGCCGATGTCCTCGAGCGCATGATCCGCTTCGTGCGCTCGCTCAGTCGTGGGTGAAATGCCCCCACTTGGCGATTCCGGGGACTATGCGTACAGCGTCCCATCGAGGTCATTGGTGAGCGTCACCGTCAGCATCCTGCCCGCGACATCGTTCTTCGCACCGCGGAAGTCGAAGCTCGCCTGGACGCCGCCGGGGCCCTCGACCGCAAGCTTGGGCTTGGGCAGGTAGACCTCGTGTGCGGTGAGGACGAGCTTCGCCTGCGCCGAGAGCGTGTAGGCGAACTCGAGATCGACCGGTGTGCCGCCGGCCGCCAGGTCGATCAGCGTGGTGTCGGCAAAGCGCACGTCGATCCGGCCGGAGAGGGCGGCGATGGTCGGGTCGGCGCCCTCGATCAGGCCGTCGTCGCGGATGGTCTCGATCTTTTCGAGGTTGTTGGAGTAGGTGACCGAGCCGCCGGTGAGGTTGCCGACCGGATTGCCGGCGCGCTTGATCGAGCCCTGGAACTGGCTGATGCGGCTGAAGGTGAGGCCGGTCGGGGTGCCGCCCTGGGTCGTGCCGAACCGCGTCTCCCCCTGGGCGATGGCGCTGATGGTCGCGGCCGCAGCACCGGAGCGCGTGAACTCCAGCGCGATCGAGTTGAGCTTCACGCCAGCATGGAGGAAGAAGGCCGGCACCTTCGCCATGCCGACCTCGAGCGTGTAGCTCGGCAGGTCATCGCCGCCCGAGGCGAACTCATGGTCCCAGCTGCCATCGAGGTTGTCGGTGGTGTCGGGATCGCCGAACAGGCCGGTCAGCCACAGGCCCAGATACCGCGGGTCGACCGGCACCACGATGTCGCCCTCGTCGTTGATCACGTCCTGGAGCGGCGCCAGGGGATCGCGGCCCTGACCCAGAACCGGGTCATCGATCAGGCCCTGCTCGCTGCCCAGGTTACAGCGGTTGAAGGGCATGCGGATGTAGTCGCCGGTCGCCGCCTGGCCATAGGCAGTCTCGCGCTTCAAGAGCAGATGCGCGCTCGAACCATAGGCTCGCGCCATCGGGATCTCCTTGCCGAGGAAGAAGCGGGAATCAGGACAGTGGAGCGTCGCTCTCGTAGTCGACGGTCACAGTGAGCGTCGCGGTCTTGATCGCGGGCGCGCCGGACACGGCTTCGATCGAGGTCTCCGGCCGGCCATAGGTCATGCCGAAGGCGAGGCCGCCCAGGGCGGGGTCCGCCTCCAGCGCAATACCGATCTGCTGCAGGAGGGCGTCGAAGGCAGCGTCACGCGCTGTCGCATCGCCCTCCTCGACGTACACCTCGATCTCGACCGCATGCTGGTAGTACGTGCTCCCGAAGCCGCCGAGCGCCTGCTCGGGCTCGCCCGGATCGCCGTCGCGCAGGAGGACGAGGCCGCCGTCCGGGATCTTCTCAGGCAGCACGCTGTTGCGCTGGATGACGGCATCGGGGACCGTCTCGAGCAGCGCCTTGAGCGCGTCCAGCACCTGCTCGGCCTTGCTCGCCACCATCACCCGACCTTTAAGCGCCTCTCAACTCGATCTGACCGACAGTGTCCTGCATAGTCGGAAGGCTGCCTTTGGAGACACCATGTCGATCCAACTGGGGACGCTCCTGCGCATCGATCCAAGGGAGGTGTGGGTGCATGAGGCCAGCAGGTTCACGCCATGGCTTGCTGACAATCTCGATCAGCTCGCCCGAGTGCTCGGGATGGATCTCGAGCTGATCCGCCGCGAAGCCTCAGTGGGGGACTTCTCAGCCGACCTGGTGGCCCGCGATCTCAACCGAGATTGCGTGGTCATTATCGAGAACCAGCTGGAAGCGACGGATCACAGACATCTCGGGCAGTTGATCACCTATGCGGCTGGGCTCGATGCTGGCGCCGTCGTGTGGGTGAGCCCGCAGCTGCGAGAGGAGCATCGCCAGGCTCTCGATTGGTTGAACCGCCGAAGCGAAAGCACCCTAGAGTTCTTCGGCGTGGCTCTGGAGCTGATCAAGGTCGATGAGTCGCTGCCGGCCGTAAACTTCCGGCTTGCAGCGTTCCCCAACAACTGGGGCAGGCACACGAAAGAAACCAGCGAGAAAACCGACGGCCTTTCGGATCGCCGCACCGCATATCAGGCGTTCTTCCAGCAGCTGATCGACCAACTTCGAGAAGAGCACCATTTCACCAATCAGCGCGTTGCGCAGCCGGACAACTGGGCTCACTTCTCCGCGGGCGTAACGGGTATCCGATACGGGGTGACTTTCTCATCAAGCGGGCTGCGGACGGAGTTGTACATTGATGCCAACGACGCAAGCCTAAACACAGCAATCTTTCGAGCCCTTGCGGGTCAGCGCGAGAGTATCGAACAGGAGCTTGGGTTTTCCCTGTCCTGGGAGGCTCTGGAGGGTAGAAGGGCCTGCCGGATCGCGACCTATCGAGAAGGCTCTTCGCTTACCGAAATCGATCGCGAGACCCTGTTGGCCTGGACGGTCGACATGCTGCTGAAGTTCCGATCGGTCTTTGGGCCGAAGCTCCGCGCGGCGGTGGCGGCAGCAGAGCAGGTGAGCAGCGGCGACGATCGCACCCAAGGGGCAATCACATTTGCGGCGTGAGGCGGCTCATAGCCGTCCGAGAGCACCTTCGATCAGCGCCGGCAGCTGCCCGGACCAGCGCTTGGCAGCCCGCGTCACGTCGAGCCGCTTGCGCAGCTTCACCTGCGGCACGAGCAGGAACATCACGACCGTGGTCAGACCCTGGCCGCTGCGCCGCGCCCGGTCGGTGGCACGCCGGAAGCCTCTAAGCTGGCCGGTTTGCCTGCTGTAGGAGGCGCGCAATCCGTCCACCACGAGCAGTGAGGGCCCGCTCTGCCGAGGTACGAATCGGAGTGGTCCGAACCGGTGGTCCGGGAAGGTGCTCGGGCTGATCCGCCTGCCGTCGGTTCCCTTCCTCGGCGCGTTCTCGGTCGGGATCGCGAGAAAGCGCCCGCGCGTGCTCCGAATCACCGCGCCCTCGTCGAACGCGCGGATGATCTGCGCCGCTTTGGTATAGACCAGGCTCGCCGCATCGAGCTTCCGGTTCGGATAGTGCCTGTCGCGCCAGCTGTTGGCGAGCCGCTGCCCGAGCCCGGCGCTGGTCACCTGGCGACGCAGCTCCGTTTTCAGACTCTGGCCTGCCGACCTGGTACCCGCAGCGACCGCCCGCTCCAGGTCGCGAAGCTCCGCCTGCATGTCCGCTTGGACCGAGCGGGCGATGGCGGCTACGAGTTTTATCCTCTTGAGCGACCTGCAGCAAAGCGGATATCAGTCAGTCGTCGTGGCGTGGCCTGGCGAGGCATGGTTCGGCGTGGCATGGCATGGCCTGGCAGGCTCAAGAGCAGCCCCGCGCGAGCGGGGCTGTCTCATATCGGCCTTGTGTCCAAGCTCCACACCAGCCGATCGGGATCGCGCCGCTCCGGCTCACCCTGGATCATGAAGGTCTCGGCGCCGACGGTCAGCTGATCGTCGGGGCGGGGGTCGGCAACCTCACTCACCCGCACCTCGAACGTGGCCGTCTCGGCGTGGATCCGGGTTTCTCCGAAGCCAACGATCGTGTCGGGGCGCCGGGCGATCACCCGCACCGACACCGGCTCGCCGCCCGCCGGCGTGTAGACAGCGTCGATCCCGAACGCGGCGAACGTCGCGTCCACCGCGCCCTGGAACACCGTCATCAGGTGCGCTTGGCCTTGATCAGCACGCGCGGACGGGTGCAGATCGGGAGCGGGTTCGACTGCACGTGCAGCACGACCCAGCGCGCGAACTGCTGGTCCACCGCCTGCTTGGCGTAGCGCGGCAGACCGATCGTATTGGCGGTCTCGACGAAGTCCGCGGGCGCGTTGTACTGGCGGAACAGTCCCGGCACGCCGACCGGGAAGAAGTACGCCTTGCTCGCGTCGGTGAAGTCGACCGTGCCGACGCGACCGCGGTACTCTTCGAAGAGGATGCCGGCATATTCGAATGAGCCCCGCGCCTGGCCCTGGCGCAAGAACGCGCCGTCCAGAAAGCGGTCATAAGCCTTCGCGACCTCCGAGTGGGTGATGAGGTCGTCGAAGAAGTCCGCGCCGCAGATCGCGTGGACGTGGTCATACGGCTGGGCGCCGAGCTCGTCCTCGATCTTGCGCCGGATGTCGTGGCACTTCTTCTTGACCACGCCCGGCGCCGGGCTGGCGGCATCCAGGTCGAAGTCGACCTCGGTGTGTTGCGTCACGCCGAACTCGGTGAAGAGGTCGTAGATCACCGCCGAGCCGTCGGCGTCCAGGATCTGGCCCTTGATCGCGCCGATCCTGAGATGCTCGAGCGTGGCGTCCATCTTGGTCGCCATCTCGGACATGCGCTGGTTGACCACCGCCTGCACGC
>JBOHKK010000003.1:0-57014 GCA_050729115.1 Geminicoccaceae bacterium
CCTTCATGCTTTCCTCGGCTGTTCCAAAGGCGGGACGGATAGCCGCCGGGCCGGAGCCGGGCGAGCCGGACGCCTGATTGCGACCGGCCACGCCCAGCGTTCCGGCGCCGGCGTCTCTTGTCAACCATGTGTTTTGGTGCTTAGGGCTGCAATCACGTGCTGCGCGAGCCCCGGGATGCGCTGAGGCGCCGCGCTGTGTCCTGTCCGCGCCCCCGGCGCCGGCGCGACGCGGTGCCTCGGCACCGCGTCGTATCTGCCAGCCGCCAGGACCGGACCCCCGGCCGCCCTGGATCTCCGGCCCATCTCCGGCCCGGACGGCCCTTGCGCTCGGCTGGCGGAGCCCCTAGGTTTCGGCGCGCGGGGCGTAGCGCAGCCTGGTAGCGCATCTGCTTTGGGAGCAGAGGGTCGCTGGTTCAAATCCGGCCGCCCCGACCAGCCAAACCGGCATGCGTGCGCTTTCGGCGGTTCAGCTGCCGATCGGGCCACCGTCGTCTTGGTGATGACCATGATCGCGGGCCGCGGCGGCATGCCGTCGGCGAAACCCGGTGGGTCGCCGGCTTCTCGTAAGTCGAGGCGAAAGGAAGGTTCCGGGAACCTTTCGCGATGGAACCTTTCGCGATGACCTCGACGTCGATCGCGGTTGTTTGCGAGCGCCGCGTCCACGCCTTGATCCGGTTGAGGCCGGGCGACAGCTCGAGGTGCCACATCGGTCGAGCGAGTGCCAGGACAAGGTAGCGACCCCAACTGCTGCCCGACCGGTAATGAAGCCGAGATCACCTGCCGCGACGACCGCGAGATGCTGAGGGTTACGGGTTCTCCCCCAGGCTTAGCCACCGCGCACGAGCAGTCGCTGGGCTCCTTGGGCGGCTGGACGGTGTCCGGGCGACGCCATTCATGGGCATGTCGCGGATCGTCCAAGAAATTTCCAGGCGCGTGCTGCCGGTCGATGATCAGCTCGCGTCACCGGCGCCGGCGCGCATCAGCTTGTCCTGGGCCTCGGCTTGGTCCTCGGCGTCGGCCTTTGGGGCATCCTGCACCGCGCTGGCCGCGGGCGCATAGTGCAGCGCGATGTAGATCGGAAAATGATCGGAGCCGAAGGCGGGCAGCCGCGCCATTCGACGGAGCAGGAAGGCGTCGCTGACGAAGACGTGGTCGAGCGGCCAGCGCAGCAGCAGGTAGCTTGCGTGGAACGTGTTGTACATGCCGCGACCGACGCGCGGATCGAGCAGACGGCTGAGCCGGCGGAACAGGCGGCTGGTATGCGACCAGGCGACGTCATTGAAGTCCCCGGCGACGATCGTGGGCTCTTCGCTGCTGGCGATCTCCCGACCCGCCAGCACCAGCTCGGCATCGCGCGGCAGCGAGGTGTCGGCCTCCCCGGGGGCCGGCGGCTCCGGGTGCAGGCCATAGAGCGTGACGACCTCCCCCGAGCGCAATCGCACCCGAGTGAGGATGGACGGAATGTCCGGCTTCAGAAGAAACCGAACTTCCGGATCGATCAGCTCGAGCCGGGACAGCAGGATCATGCCGTAGGTGTTGGAGAGCGGGTGCGCGACCTTGAAGGCGTGGCCGTGCAGGGCATCCTGCAGGTGCCCGCACCACCAATCGTCGGTCTCGACGGCGAGGACAATGTCCGGATCGTTCGACGAGATGATCTCTGCCAGGCGATCGGCGGCTCGGTTCTCCATCAGCACGTTGACGATCAGAAGGCTCAGGGTGCGCGGCGCGGCGGCCGTCTCGGCTTTGCGCACCTCGATCGGCCACAAGCGCGTGTAGGGAAGAATCACCGCAAGCTGAGCGCACAGGCACACGAGCAGGACGAACGCCAGCGCCAGATTGAATCCCCTCAGCTCGAGGAGCGCGGCCATCACGGCGAGCGTCGCGACGATCAGGGCGGCGATCTGCGCCCGGGGAAAATCACATGCCCGCACCCACCAGGTCTCGTTCTTGTGGAACGGCACTACAGTCAGGACCGCACACAAAGCGACGAGGCCATAGACCAGCAGCCGCTCGAGCATCTCGCCACCCTGCCTCGCGAGCCGGCGCCGCTCGCGCCCGGTTTGTGGGCCTGCCTACCAGTTGGCGCGCGGCCGCCTATGATCGGGCCGTAGCCAATGGAGTACGCCCAGGCGCAAGCGCGAATCAAGGATCGGCGAGCGGCACGAGTGGCGTGGCAGGTGCGCGCCTGCCCGAATTTCGGTAAGACGCCGCATCGAGAACCGCCGCTCCAGGCCGGCCGTTCGACGCCTCGAGCCTGGACGGATGCGACGCTTCACCAGGGACCGGCGACTGCCCGGCACGGGCCAGTCGCGGCGACGGGCGATCATGGAGACTGGCGATGAAGGTCGGTGTCGTCGGTGCGGGAATGGTGGGCGGTGCCGCCGCGAACGCTCTGGTGCTGCGGGGCGCCGCCAGCGAAATCGTCCTGATCGACCGCAACCACAAGCGGGCGATCGCCGAGGCCGAGGATGTTTCTCACGCCACGCCGTTTGCGCACATCACCCGGGTGCGCGTCGGCGAATATCCCGATCTGGCAGACGCCGGTGCCGTCATCCTGGCGGCGGGCGTCGGTCAAAGGCCGGGCGAGACCCGGCTCGAGCTCCTCGAGCGCAATGCCGCCGTGTTTGCCGATATCATTCCGCAGGTGTTGGACGCCACGCCGGACGCGATCCTTCTCATCGCGACCAACCCGGTCGATGTCATGACCCAGATCGCCACCCGCCTCTCGGGCTTGCCCCCGGAGCGGGTGATCGGCTCCGGGACGATCCTCGATACCGCGCGCTTTCGCGGGCTGCTCGGAGCCCACCTCGGGATGTCGCCGAAATCCATCCACGCCTATGTGCTGGGCGAGCATGGCGACTCCGAGGTGCTGTGCTGGTCGCTTGCCGCTGTCGGCGGCATCCCCGTGGACGAATTGGCGCGCCAGATCGGCCGGCCGCTCGACGACGCGCTCAAGACCAGGATCGACCAAGGGGTGCGGCGCGCCGCCTATCGGATCATCGAGGGCAAGGGCGCCACCTGGTACGGCATCGCCGGCGGGCTCACCCGGATCATTCAGTCGATCGGCGGCAACGAGGACTCGGTGCTCACGGTTGCGATGCTGACCGAAGAGGTCGAAGGCGTGGGGCCGATCGCCCTGTCGCTGCCGCGCGTCGTGAACCGGACGGGCGTGGTCCGCACCTTGCTGCCCCCGCTCGAGGCAAGCGAGCGCGTGGCGCTGCGGCGCAGCGCCGCGACCATCGAGGAAGCCCTGGCCGGCCGCTGGTGATGCCCGATCGGCGGACTTTGCGCGGGGCGCGCTATGCCGTTGTCTCCGAGTGCCGGCGAGCAATCGAGCGCGGCTTGCGCTTGCGCAGCCGGGTGGCCTCGAGATGGCGGTTCTCGGCGGCCGCGATCAGAGCCTGCTGCGAGCTGACGGCTTCCGCCTCGTTGCGGGGCTGCCGCTGCACGTAGCTGCCGTCGGAGCGCATCTCCCAGGCGCTGCGCCGGTCGTTCATCTGGGTGTCCAGAATGAAGCGGAGCTCGTCGCGCAGAGCCGGATCCGAGACCGGCGCCACCACCTCGACCCGGCTTTCCAGATTGCGCTTCATCAGATCGGCCGAGCCGATCAGGTACTCCTCCTCGCCGCCGTTGCGGAAATAATAGATGCGGCCGTGCTCCAGGAACCGGCCCACGATGCTCACGACCGTCGCGGTCTCGGACACGCCGGGCAACCCCGGCCGCAGGCGACAGGTATCGCGCACGATCAGCTCGACCGTGACGCCCGCCTGCGTGGCGCGATACAGCGCCTCGACGATGTCCTCGTCCTCGAGGGCGTTCATCTTGAAGCGGATCAACCCCGGCGCCGCGGACGAGTGGCCGCGGATCTCGCGCTCGATCATCTCGAGCAGCGGCTTCTTGAGCGCGCGCGGCGCCGCGAGAATCTTGTGGTAGGTCCGCCGGGGCTTGTAGCCGGTGGTCAGGTAGTTGAACAGCTCGGTCAGGTCGGCGCCGATCGTGTCGTCGCAGGTGAGCAGGCCGAGGTCGCTGTAAGTCCGCGCCGTCCCGGCGTGGTAGTTGCCGGTGCCGATGTGGGCGTAGCGGCGCAGGCCGGTGAAGTCCCGGCGCACCACCAGGATGACCTTCGAGTGCGTCTTCAGGCCGACCACGCCGTACATGACGTGGATGCCGACCTCCTCCAACCGGTTCGCCCATTGGATGTTGGCGGCCTCGTCGAAGCGGGCCTTGATCTCGACCACCACCGCCACCTGCTTGCCGTTGCGCGACGCCTCGATCAGGTCGTCGACGATCCGGGTGCTCGCCGAGGTCCGGTACAGGGTCATCTTGAGGGCGAGCACCTTGGGGTCGCGGCTGGCTTCCCGCACGAAGCGCTCGACCGAGGTGCCGAACGATTCGTAGGGATGCTGCAGCAGGATCGGCCCGGACTCGCGGATGATATGGAAGATGCTGCGGTCGTCCTCGAGCTTGGCGTTGGTGACCGGATAATGGTGTGGATCGTGGAGCGCGGGGACGTTCAGTGAGGCGATCTCCATCAGGTCCCGCATCCCGAGCAGCGCGCTCTTCTCGAACACGTCGCTGGTCGCATCCAGGCCCAGCTCGGCGGCGAGCATGCCCCGGTGCAGCGGCTGCATGCCGTCTTTCACCTCGAGGCGGACGATCGGGGCGAATCGGCGGTCGCGCAGCTCCGATTCGATCATCGCGAGCAGATCATCCGCCTCTTCCTCGTCCTGCTCGGCATTGGCGTTGCGGGTGACCCGGAACAGCTCGCAGGCCTCGAAATCCATGTCGGGAAACAGGACGTCCAGATTGTGCGCCATCACCTCCTCGAGCGGGACGAACACCGGATCGTTGTCCGCCCGCAGGAAACGGGGCACGCCGAAGCCGATCGGCACCTTGACCCGGGCGAGCGTCGGCTCGAGGTCCTTGCGGTAATGGAGGGTGACCAGCAGATTGAGCGAGAGGTTGGACAGAAACGGGAACGGGTGCGCCGGGTCCATCGCCAGCGGGGTGACCAGCGGGAAGACGTTGCGCAGATAGTGCTTGCGCAGCCATGCCTTTTGCGCGCTGTTCAGGTCGGTCCACGACGCCAGCGTGATCCCGTCCACGCGCAGGGCGTCGACCAGCTCGAAGTAGGTGGCATGGATGTCGCGGTTCAGGTTTCGTACGAACGCGACGCACTCCTCGATCTGCTGCTCGGGCGTCCGCCCGTCCACGGTCAGGTTCTTGACCCCGGCGCCGACCTGCTGCTTGAGGCCGCCGATCCGCTTCATGAAGAACTCGTCGAGGTTCGAATTGACGATGGCCAGGAACTTGACCCGCTCGAGTAGCGGGGTGCGCGCATCCTGGGCCTCGTGCAGCACGCGACGATTGAAGTTGAGCCAGGTGAGCTCACGGTTCAGATAGAGCTCCGGCGCCCGCAGATTGATCGGGGCAGCCGGGCGGACCGCCGCGGCCAGCGTGTCGGCGGCAAGGCCATCGCCCGGGGCGGCGGTGGTCGTGAGGGCGCCAGCAGCCGGCGCCGATGTGGCCCTGGCGGCCCTTTTCGACCTCGCCGTCTCACCGATCGGCTGCTCGGCGGCCGCGGACGATCCGTTCGCGGAACCTCGCTGCGCTCCGGATCGTTCTGCCATGACGTGCTCCTTTACCCCGATCGCCGTAGCCTTATACCACAACGCCCGGATGACCGGTGCCCATTGCGTGGGAATTCACGAATGGTCGCGCGGTGGCGTGACATCTCCGTGATCGCGCGGCGAGCTCCGGTCAGGCGTCGATGAACGTCGCTCTCGCACTCGAAGTCCCGGCCATGAAGCCGATCGTCACGCTCACCCTCAATCCCGCCATCGACGCGTCCTGCGAGGCCGAGGAGGTGCGGCCGATCCACAAGATCCGCACCTTCGACGAGCGCTTTCATCCGGGTGGCGGCGGGCTCAACGTCGCGCGGGTGGTCCGCGAGCCCGCGCCTGGCGGCGCCTGTTCGACGAGTTCCTTGCGGCCGAGGGCGAAGACGGGCGCTCGGGGCCGATCAACCGGCAGCCGCTGCCGGTCGATACCAACGATCCTCGCCTGGGAGAAGGCTTCGTCGGCCGGGTCCTGCAGCCGACCGGCACCCGTGCGGAGGATAGGGGGCGATCGTGAGCTTCCGCACCCAAGGGCTCGCGCTCGGCTGCGGCATGGACCGCCACATCGAGACCGCGTGCGCGTGCATTACCCGTCTCAGCTGCGAGGGCGACCTCGCGGGGGCCCGGGGCCTCAGGTTCGCGCGAGAGGGGCAGCCGGTCGAGTAGCGGCCCGACGCGCCCGCCATCAGCCGCCCGACCTGGACGGCACTGCCCGAAAAACCGGCAGCCGAGTTCGGGATTCCGGCGTGATGCGCGGGTCCGGCGCTCCCGCCCCTCATCGGACAGGTGACGTCGTCGCCGGCCGTTGGGCGCAATGGCCTGACGCCGGCAGCAGGTTTCCGGGTCGCCGGCGGGGCCGCCGAGCAACTTCGCGTTAACGCACGCCGGCTATCCTCGCGCCGCCTACGGTCGTCCAAGCCGCGGTTACGGTGATCATCCGATCGATCAGTGGCCGCGTCGCGGTCGGCCGGGCGCCTGAGCCCGTCGGCGACCGCAGAGGTGGAACATGCCTAGACCATTGCTGCTGCTTGCTCTGGTTGCTTCGGTGTCGCTTGGGGGCTGTTCCGCGCAACGGCATGCGGAGGATGTCGAGGCGGCCAACGCCGCGGCCAACCGGCTGACCGTCGGCACGGTGCAGCGCGAAATCCGCGTCGGCATGTCCGGCGCGGAGGTCGCGACCGTGCTCGGCTCGCCGAACATCGTGACCACCGACGAGCAGCGGCGCGAGGTCTGGGTTTATGACCGCATCGCCACCACGCGCGCCCACTCGACGAGCTCGGGCGGGGTCAGCGCCCTCGTCCTGGGCGCGACCACCGGCGGCGGCGCCCTGGGCGCCGGTGTGGGCAGCGCCGGCTACCGCGCCGGCGCCGGGGCGAGCGCCACGACCCAGAAGACGCTCACCGTGGTGATCAAGTTCGACGGGCAGGGCCTGGTCCGTGATTTCGCGTATCACACCTCCACCTTCTGAGCGCCGCCGGTTGCGCGGCCGCGCCGCCGTTCGGATGGCCGGCGCGCTGGTCGGCGCCCTCGTGCTGGTCGCCTGTCAGCAGGGCGTGCCCAAGGAGGCGCTGCAGCTCTCCCCGGACTCGCTGCAACGCCGGGAGGCCCAGACCAGGGTGTTCGAGACCGGCGACGAGGCCGAAATTCTGTCGGCCTCGGCGGCGCTCCTGCAGGATCTCGGATTCACGCTGGACGAGAGCGAGGTGGATCTCGGGGTCATCGTCGCGTCCAAGAACCGGGATGCGACCGAGGTGGGGCAGGTGGTGGGCGCGGTCGCGATGGCGGTCCTGCTCGGCACCCGTTTCCCGGTCGACGACCGGCAGAGAATCCGGGCCGCCCTGGTCACCCGCGAGCTCGAGGACCGCCGCGGCTATGCGGTCCGCCTGACCATGCAGCGCATCGTGTGGGACACCGACGGCCAGGTGTCCAAGACGGAGCCGATCGATGACGAGCGGATCTACCAGGAGTTCTTCGACAAGCTGTCCAAGTCGGTGTTTCTGGAAGCCCAGGAGCTGTAGGCGATGCGGCCGTCCCTGATCCGGGCCCTCGTGCTCGTCCCGCTCCTGGCGCTCGCCGCATGCCAGACCGACTCGCGCCGGCAGGTGCTGGCCTCGACCGAAGGCCAGCTGGCGCTGCGCCAGATCCAGACGCGGGCGTTCGACACCACCGACCGCGAGCGCATGCTGCGCACCGTCATCGCCACGCTCCAGGATCTCTCGTTCGTGGTCGACAAGGCCGATGCGACCCTGGGTTCGGTGAGCGGCACCAAGCTCGACGGCTATCAGCTGCGCATGACGGTGACCGTGCGTCCGCGGGGCGAGACGCAGCTCCTGGTGCGCGCCAACGCCGAGTACAATCTCACGGCGGTCGACGATCCGGAGCCCTACCAGCAGTTCTTCGCGGCCCTGGAGAAATCGGCGTTCCTGACGGCGCAGAACGTGGACTGATACCAGGCTCACAAAGTTCTCACCTTTGTGCGCCTGGCATCGTCCTTCTTTTTGCGGTGCGCGGCCGACCATCCAACCCCGCGCGCTACCGGCGGCGCCGTCAGAACTTCGCAGGGCCGGTATGAGCCGGCGGCAGGGGCGGGTCGCGCCCTGGGCAGGCCGGGTCGAGCTTCGCCCGGTTGCGTCGTCAGCCCTCGTGCGAGAGGCGTGGGTTAGCCGCCGCTCAGCTGACGACCGATATGCTGGTCTCGCCCAGCCCCTCGATTCGGTAGCTGACCTCGTCGCCTGCCTCGGGGAAGCGCGTCCGGAGCGCGCTGCCCGTGATCACGATCTCGCCCGCCTTCATGTCGCGCCCGCGCGACGCCAGCAGGTTGGCGAGCCAAGCGAGACCCTCGAACGGATGGCCCATGGCGGCGCCGGTGACACCCCGATCGACCAGCTCGCCGTTCCAGATCAGCGCCACCGGCACGTTGGTCAGGTCGAGACCTTGCCAGTCCGCGACCTCCGCGCCGAGCACGACGCCGCCGCACCAGCACTTGTCGGTCAGGATCGAGGCGGCATCGAGGTCGCCGTAGTCGGCGCCGCGGTCCTCGATCAGCTCGAACGCCGGCATGCAGGCGGCGACCGCGCCGGCGACGTTTGCGCGCATATAGGGCGCGCCGGCCGCCGGCAGGTCGGCGCCGAGCCGCACCCCGAGTTCGAACTCGAGGCCGAGGTGCATGAAGTCGGCGAGGCGGATGGTGGCGGGCGAGGGGTGCACGGTGCGCGCGAAGATGGCGCCGCCCGCCGGCTGATCGACCCCGCACAGCTCCTGGATCGCCTTGGAGGTCAGCGCGATCTTGTGCCCGGCGAGCTCGCCCCAGCCGGCCTCGCGAAACCGCCGGTGCACCTCGTCCTGCACCTCGTACGCCTCGCTCAGCGAAACCGGTGCCAGCTCGCCTCGCAGCCGCTCGAACCGCCGTCGGCGCTCGTGCCCATCGAAGATGTGCCGCGCGATCCGCGCCACCTTCGCCTGATCTGCCATCGATCTGCCCCTCCTGCCGACAGTCCCTCAGCCGCTCAACGTCTCGGTGTTGCCGTCCACGGCGATCGCCTGGCCGCTGATCCTGGCGCCAAGATCGGAGCAGAGGAAGAGCGCCATGGCCGCTATGTGCTCGGGCGGAATGAAGCAGCGCAGCGACGTGCTCCGCACGTAGGCCTCGCGGACCTCCTCCTCGCTCACGCCTCGGGCTGCCGCTTCCGCATGGATCACGCGCGCCATGCGCGCACGCTCCACTGAGCCCGGACAGATGGCGTTGACCCGGATGCCGAACGGGCCGAGCTCGATCGCCAGGCTTTTGGTCAGGCCGATCACCGCCCACTTGGCGGCGGCGTACGGCGTGCGGAGCGGATAGCCCATGAGCCCGGCGGTCGACGAGATGCTCACCACGGCCCCGCCGCCCGCCGCCTTGAGCAGCGGGGCCGCACGCCGCGCGCACAGGAACGCGCCGTCCAGGTTGACCGCGACGCAGCGCCGCCAGGCGGCAGGATCGAGGCTCTCGATCGGGCCGGTCGGCCCGGCGATCCCGGCGTTGTTGATCAGAACGTCGAGCCCGCCGAAGGCGTCCTCGATCGCCTGGAACATCGTGTCGACTTGGCCTGCGTCCGCGACGTCGGTCCGGCTGGCGCCGAGCTCGGGATGGGCATCTCGGGTCTCCGCCAGCGCGTCAGGGTCGACATCGCAGATCCACACCCGGGCTCCCTCGGCGAGGAACGCGGTCGCGATCACCCGCCCGATCCCCGCCCCGCCCGCGGTGACGAGCACCCGCTTGCCGCCAAGTCCATGCATGCTTCCTCGTTCACCTCAGCGCACGCCTGGGGTTAAGCGGAAGGAGCGGCCAAGCCGATCGCCGAATGGCCGGATTTCCGCCCTCAGCCGGTGCCCGCGCTTGGGACCTCGTGACGCCTCCGGCAGGCCAGCGGCCTGGACGTGCCTGGCTGTCACGGGTTCCAGCCACCGCTGCCGTAAGGCCGGGTAATCACCTCCAGTAGGTGGCCATCGGGATCCTCGAAATAGACGCCACGCCCGCCATCATGATGATTGATCTCACCGGATTGCTTTTGCGCTGGGTCCGCCCAGTAGGCAAGCGACCGTTCCCGAATCCGGCCGAAGATCTCGTCGAATTCCGGTTCGCTGGCCAGGAAGGCGTAATGTTGCCGCGTGATCGCGCCATCGGCGTTCATGAAATCAATGTTGGCGCCGTTCTCGGTCGTGACCATCTGAAACGGCCCCCACTTTCTTGGAGCCGGTAGACCCAGCATTTCAGCCAAGAATCCGGCCGATGCCTGGCTGTCGCGGGCCGCGACGATGGTGTGATTGAAGTCGATGGCCATGGCGTCCCCCTTCGCTCGCATCGGTGTATTCCCACCGCCCCGATAACGGTCGCTCAGGTTCATCGTTCCCTGGCACAAAGGAAGAACGGGAAGGAAAAGGCGTCAAAAGCCTTGTGGCCGGCGATGTCAGGCCTGGACCCGTTGGCGGGCTGGATCGCAGGATCCGTCGGTCGAGCCCATGGACCCGGCGATGACGATGAACTGAGCGCCTGCGAGGTGTGTCACACCTCCTCGAGGGCCTGGGTAAGATCAGCGATCAGGTCTTCCGGGTGCTCCACCCCGACCGAAAGCCGGATCATCGCGGGCGTGATGCCGAGCTCGGCCTGCCGCTCCGGCGGGATGTCCGAGTGGGTCATGGTGCCCGGATGCTCGGCCAGGCTCTCGGTGCCGCCGAGGCTGACCGCCAGGTGGATCAGCCGCAGATGGTCGAGCAGGCGAAAGGCCTCGGCCTCGCCGCCGTGGACCTCGAACGAGAAGGTCGAGCCGGGCGCCTTGCACTGGCGCCGATAGACCTTGGCATCCGGATGGTCGTCCTGAAGGAACCCGAGATAGTGCACCTGCTTGACCTTGGGATGGTCGGCCAGGAACTCGGCGACGTAGCGCGCATTCTTCATGGCGCCGGTCATCCGCAGCTTCAGGGTCTCGAGGCTGCGCATGAGGAGCCAGCCGGTGTGCGGGTCCGACATGGTGCCGAGAATGGTGCGCATGCCCCGCACCGGCGAGATCAGCGCCTCGGGCCCGAGGCTGGCACCGGCGATGACGTCGCTGTGGCCGCCGACGTACTTGGTCAGCGAGTACAGGACCAGATCCGCGCCGAGTGCCAGCGGCTGCTGCCAGAGCGGGCCGAGAAAGGTATTGTCCACGATCACCGGCGGCCGGTGACCGCTGTCGCGCTGCAATCCATCGGCCAGCTCCGCGCAGCGCCCGATGTCGACCAGACCGTTGGTCGGATTCGCCGGGGTCTCGACGTAGATGACGGCGATCCGGCCCTGCGGCCGCGCCGCCGCGATCGCTGCCTCGAGCGAGCGTCCCGCGCCGCCGGTCCCGAACCCCTCGGGCCGGATGCCGAACTGCGGCAGGATATTATGCACGAGAAACTCGGTGCCGCCGTAGAGCGGCTCGCTGTGCACGATGACGTCGCCGGGCCGCAGGAAGGTCCACAAGGTGGTCGAGATCGCGGCCATGCCGCTCGAGAACACCAGGGTCGATTCCGCGCCGTCCCAGAGGCCGAGCCGGTCTTCCAGGATCTCGAGGTCGGGATTGTTGATGCGCGAATAGATCAGCCCCGGCTCCTCCGCGCGGCGCTTCTTGCGCAGGCCGTAGGCGACCTCGAAGAACGCCTTGCCGTCCTCGGCGCGCTCGAACACGAAGGTGGAGGTCTGGAACAGCGGGCACTTGACCGAGCCCTCCGAGAGCCTGGGCTCGTAGCCGTAGCTCATCATCAGCGTCTCGGGGCGGAGCACGTGCTCGCCGATGGTACGGTGGCGGTACGGCTTGTCTGGCTTGGCCATGCTGGAATCCTCGCTCGAGCCACGGCACCCGACAGGTCCGGGCATCGCCAGATACCATAATTCGTCGGGCAGGGAGCAAGCTCGCCGGTTGTAGCCCCACCGGAGTGACCCTTGCCAGGCGAAATTCGCTGTACCGCAACCGGAGCGGCGTGCTAAGGGCGCCCGTTCAACAAGGCAGGGTGATTCGGCCGTGCCGGAGGGCGGGTCGGCGTCGCGCGTAGTGGCCAAGGGTCGCGGCCTGGCGGGACCGGGTCCGGGCACGGAGACGCCGCCCCGCGGGCTCGGCGGCTTGGTGCGGCGCTTGGTGCCCACGGCCGACCGGCACAGCCTGCCGGCCAGCGCATTCCGCTACATCCTCCAGTTCAGCCTGCCGCAGCAGATGCTGCTGCTTGGGCTGAGCGTGGCCTCGCTGCCGGTCTACTATGCCTCGCTCGAGCTGCCGAAGCAGATCGTCGACCGGGCGCTCGGCGGCGCCGCCGCCGACTTTCCGAAGGCCGTCGGTTTCGCCGGGATCGAGCTGGGATCGTTCGGCCAGGTCCAGTATCTCGCCTTCTTGTCGGGGCTGTTCCTGCTCGCCGTGCTCGTGAGCGGCGGCCTCAAATATGCTCTCAACGTCTACAAAGGCCGTCTTGGCGAGGGCATGCTGCGCCGGCTGCGCACCGAGCTGCTCGGCCGGATCCTGCGCTTTCCGCCGCCGCAGTTCCGTAAGGTCTCGCAGGGCGAGCTGATCGCCATGGTCACCGGCGAGGTCGAGGCGCTCGGCGGCTACTTCGGCGATGCCATTGTCACGCCGGCGTTCCAGGCCGGGCTCCTGCTGACCGCGATCGGCTTCATCTTCGCCCAGGACGTGATCATGGGTCTCGCGGCGATCGCGCTCTACCCTTTCCAGGCCTACCTCATCCCCAAACTGCAGCGGCAGGTGAACCTGCTGGGCTTTGCCCGCATCCGCGAGGTGCGCCACCTGTCGCAGCGCATCGGCGAGGTGACCGGCGTGATCGAGGACGTGCATGTCCACTACGCCGATCGCACGCAACTGGCCACCTTCGGCCAGCACCTCGATCGGATCTTCGGGATCCGCTACGACATCTACCGCAAGAAGTTCTTCATCAAGTTTCTGAACAACTTCATCGCCCAGCTCACTCCCTTCTTCTTCCTGTCGATCGGCGGCTATCTGGTGCTGCGCGGCAGCCTCACCCTCGGCTCGCTGGTCGGGGTGCTGGCCGCGTACAAGGACCTGGCGCCACCCTGGAAGGAGCTCCTCGACTTCTACCAGATCCAGCAGGACGCGCGGATCAAGTACGCGCAGCTGCGCGCGCAGTTCGACCCGCCGGGCCTGCGCCCGCCGCTCGAGGCCGAGCCTCCGGACGACCAGGAGGTCGTGCTCGAGGGCGCGATCGAGGTCGACGACCTCGGTCTCGAGGACGACGGGCAGGTGCTGCTCGACCAGGTGTCGCTCCGCGTCCCGGCGGGGCAGCACGTGGCGCTCTTGACCGAGGACGGGCACGGCGGCCCGGCGCTGTTCCGGATCCTCGCCCGACTCGCCACCCCGACGAACGGCCGACTGCTGCTGGACGGGCGTGACCTGGCCGCGATTGCGCGCGCGAGCTACGCTCGCCAGACGGTCGTCATCGCCTCGCCGGCGCGTCTGACCCAGGGCACCATTGCCGAGAACCTGCACCTGCGCGTGGGCGGCGATCTCACTGCCGATGGGTCGTCGGACCTCGCGCTGGATCACACGCTCGCAGTGTTCGATCGGGTGGAGCTGAGCGAGGATCTGTTCCAGCTCGGCCTGCGTACCGTGATCAGCGCCGCCCGTCACGGCGCCCTGGTTGAAGCGGTGCTGGCGGCGCGGGAGCGCTTGCGCGGGCGCCTGCAGGAGCAAAACTACGCCAATCTGATCGAGCCGTTCGAGCGCGACCGCTATCTCGAGAACGCCACGCTCGGCGAGAACCTGATCTTCGGGGTGCCGCTTCGGTCGGAGTTTCAGGGCCCGGCGCTTGCCCGCAATGGCTACGTGCGTCGGGTGCTGCGCCAGGTCGACCTGGAGGACCGGCTGATCGCGCTCGGCTGGGAGGCGTGGCGCAGCCTCGCGGAGGTGTTCGCGGACCTGCCCGCACATCACCCGTTCTTCGCCAACTTCAGCCCGATCCGGCCGGAGGAGCTGCCGCTCTACCGGCAGCGCCTGGGCTCGGCGGAGGGCCCGCTGCCGGTGAAGCTCACGCGCGAGCGGCGGGGCCTGCTGCTCGGTCTCGCGCTCAACCTCGCGCCCGCCCGCGATCGCTTGGTCGACCTGCCGGAAGACTTCATCGAGAAGCTCGTGCGGGCGCGGCAGTTGTTCGCCGCCGAGCTCCCTGCGGTCGTGGCCGACGCGGTCGAGTTCTTCGAGCCCGGCCGCTACCTGGCGTCGCTCAGCGTGCGCGACAACCTGATCTTCGGCCGGATCGTCGCCAGGCAGGGGCGAGCCAGCGAACGTCTGAGCGAGCTGATCACGTGGGCGGCCGACGAAGGCGGCTTTCGCAAGGAGGTGGTCGCGGCCGGCTTCGACTTCACCGTCGGGATCGGCGGCGCCCATCTCACGCCGCAGCAGCGCCAGAAGCTGGTTCTGGTGGCGGCCCTGCTGAAGCGCGATCGGGCGCGGATGGTGATCGCCGATTCGCCGACCGGCGACCTGGAGCGCGGCGCGGCCCGCCGCCTCCTGCACGGGCTGCTCGAGGCGTATCGCGGTCGCACCGTCATCTGTGCCGTGGACGATCCCGCGCTCACGGCGCTGTTCGATCGCACCGTGGTTTTCGACAAGGGCCGGGTGGTCACCGATCGCCTGCCGGCCGATTCGGAAACCATGCCGCGCCACGCCGTCGTCGGCTGAGCTCGAGGGGACGTGCGCCGCATCGCCGCCGGTGACGAGCAACCCACGATCAGCCGGCTCGAGCCGCCATCAGGACGGCGGCTCCTACGCTTCCTTCATCCTGACCAGCAGCCATCCCAACAGAGCCGCGAGCGCGCAGCCGAGCACGAAGCCGATCGCGAGGCCCCAAAGGCCGCCTTCGCTGCCGTCGAGCCAGCGACCGAGCGCCGCGCCGCCGAGCGGCAGGACGAGGGCCAGCAGGCAACCCGGTACGATCATGCCGATGCCCGGCGCAATTTCAGCGCTCGCCCCGCTCGGCCGCGCGCCGTGCCCGGTGGTAAGCGAGCACCAGATCCCGGTAGGGCACCTCGCCGATCACCCGCATGTTCCTGCCCGTTGTCGACCACTGATACCGGGCTCACAAAGTTCGAACCTTTGTTCGGCCGGCATCATTCTTCTTTCTAGGGCGCGCGGCCGACCATCCAACCCCGCGCGCGATACCGATCCCGTAGGTCAGGATTTTGTGGGATCGGTATGACATGTGCTCTTCCTCGTTCATCTCGCACAGGCGCAGGGCGGTCTCCAGATCGTCCTCCGGTACCAGGGCGACCGGCGTGCGGCGGACCAGATCGCGTGAGCCGCGCGCGGCCGCTCCTGCGCCGGGTCGCCGCCGAATCCGCCCCCGGTTAGCGAATTATCAGGCTTCTTGGTGATGACTCAACCGGTTCGCCTTCCTGGCCGGCACGGAGGATGCCATGCGGATGCCGAGCCGTTTCGCCGCCGCTGTCGCCCTCGCGCTCCTTGCCGGCTGCGGACCGCGCTACCAGACCTTCACCTCCTACGCGCCGCCGCAGGACGATGCCGGCCGACAGTGCCTCGCGCAATGCCTGGGCAGCCGCCAGCTCTGCCGGCAAGGCGCGCAGGTGCATACCCAGCAATGCCGCCTCGGCGCCCAGACCCAAGCGCAGATCGAGAACATCCGGCGGCTTGCCGAATACCAGCTCGAGCTCGTGCGTTCCCACCGCAAGGGCCGGAAGGCACCTGAGCGGCCGGGAACGGTGAGCCCGGACTATGGTCGGTGCAACGGCGAGGCGGCAGCGGCGGAGCGGCAGTGCGGGGTCGATCACGACCTGTGCTATCAGAACTGCGGCGGCCAGGTCACCTACACCACCCACTGCGTGGCCAACTGCGAAGGCTGAGCGTCGGGCCTGGGGATCACGTTCGCGGGCACCCGCCGACCTCGCCCCGGCAAACGGCGTGGGCAGGCCTCGCGACGATGCCCGCGAAAACCGGTCTGCGGGTCGAATCGCTCATGTCTGCCCCTGGCCTCCGACCTTCGTCCGCCTGCCGCCCGGACCAAACTGACCCTTGTTTTCGGCCGGCCCGCTCTGATATACCACGGGCGTGATCCCCGGTAGCTCAGTTGGTAGAGCAAGCGGCTGTTAACCGCTGGGTCGCTGGTTCGAGTCCGGCCCGGGGAGCCAAACCCCTTAGACCCAGGCTTACAAGTTTGAGCCTTAGTTCGCTATGGAAGCCACTGATTTTGTGGCCGTCTCCCGGCGCGGTTGCGGTAACTCCCTCCCTTTAGATGACTTACGCGCGCTTTCTTGCTACAGCTCCTTTGGCCTCCGCCCTGGGAGAGCCCAATCTTCGCCACGGCCAAGACTGATCGGCTTGGCCGGGATGCCGGTCACCTCTTCTCGCGGTCACCCTTCTCGAATGCGTAACTGACTTTGCCGCGCCCAGACCGCGCGCGTCACAGCAGGTGGAGGTAGTGCGGCTCGGAGAGCATGCCCAGGCTCGGGATGTCGATCACGGTGAGCAACAGCAAAATCAGCACCAGCACCGCGACCACGGCCATGAGCAGCCGCTCCTCGAACAGCCGTTCCGGCGTCTGCGCGTTCGATGCTGGCTTCAGCCCCATCCGCAGATAAGTGGCGAACAGCAGCGCGAACAGCGGAAAGGACAGCAAATACTCGATCCGGTACTTGATCAGGAATATCGCGATGAAGAACGTGGCCAGCAGCGCGAACAGGAACGCCAGGATCAGCAGGCGATCGGCGTTGTAGTATCGAAAGGAGCGCCGGTAGGCGCCGAGCGCCTCGGCGCCGTGGGTGGCGACGATGGTGCGATACTCGGCCAGGCGCTTGACCGTCATCAGGAACGCGCCACCCATCCAGTACCCGAGCATCAGGCTGCTCGGGGGCAGGGTCGTCGGCGCCACGATCGCCCAGCCCAGCAACAGCCGGATCGGGTTGTTGAGCGACTCCGTCGCCACGTCGAGGAACGGCCGGTCCTTGGTGCGCAGGGGCTCGACGTTGTAGGCCAGGCCACTCAGCAGGAACAGCACCGCCGCGATCAGGCACAGCTCGGAGACGGCCGCGGCGGCGAGCAGACCCGAGACCGCGAGCAGCGCATATTCCAGGTAGACCAGCGCCGGGCTCATCGCCTTGGTGACCGCCGGCCGCAACGACTTGGTGGGGTGGTGGGCGTCGAACGTGGCGTCGAGCCACTCGTTGATCACGTAATTGGCGGACGAGATCGCCGCGGCGGCGGCGAGACCGAGCGCGATCGCGCCGAGCGAGAGGTCGGTGGCCCAAGCCGGGACCAGGGCCCAGGCGAGCACGATTCCCGGCAGCACGAAGACGTGCTTGATCCAATGATCCGGCCGGGCGATGGCAACATAATCGGCTAGCGTTGCCGCCGGTCTGACCGAGCCCACGCCACCGGCGGGTGCGCAGGCGGCGCTTCGGGCGGCGCCTTCCCTCATCGACATCGATTGGCCCCTTCAATGGACTTGCTGCCGCCCTTGCCCGTCAGTAGTGGAGGAGGAACAGTCCGAGGGCGATCAAAGCAAACGCGGCGAGCTGTCTGGCCCCGAACGCCTCGCCCCAGATCCAGTGCGCGAGCAGGGCGGTCCCGAGATAGCCGACGACCATGCTCGGCATCGCGATCGACAGCGCCATCGTCCGCAGCGCGGCGATGTAGCCGATCGCCGACAGGCCGTAGGCGCCGAGCCCGAGGACCGTGAAGGGGCTGAGGTACGCGCGCAGCGGCTCCGCGGCTCCCGTCGCACCGAACTTGAACATGACGTGACCCGCCATGTTGAGCGCGATCGCCAGCGCCAGGAAGCCGTAGGCCCTCATGAGGCGGCATGGGACTGGCCCGCGCGATCGGCGCGCTCGATCAAAGCCGGCGACGCGGGCGCCGCTCCCGGCGGCACCGCAGCGGGCGCACCCTGGCGCCGGGGCTGGAGCGAGAGAACCGGCCGCAACGCGACGGCGGCGACATGCGCCAGAGACACGCCGATGAGCACGGCGATCACCGGTTCGATCGGATATCGGTAGCGGTAGAAGAAGGGGATGATGATGGCGAAGGGAGCTATGTAGGCCAGAGCCATGGTCAGCGGGAACAGCAGACGTCGCTCCTTGAAGGCGAGCACCGAACCCACCACGATCCCGAAGATCGTCAGGGGCGCCATGAGCGACGACCGGCCTAGCCAGAGGAATTCCCATACCTTCGCAGCGGCCAGCTGCATGGTCAAAAGCGGGTTGGCGATGACGAAGTTCCGGGCCTCTTTGAACAGCCACTTGTCGCGTTGCGCCTCGTTCAGCTCGTCGTAGCTCTCGCCGATCTGGGCCGCCATGACGTCCATCTGCCAGGTGGCGAGCGCGCTGCGATTGGCTTTGCCGGCGATCGGATCGGTGCTCCCAACGCTTGCCACGGCATCGAACGCTCCGGACGTGGCCAAGGGTGCCGGCACCGGGGTGTCCGCGCTCTCGGGCGCAAACGTCGTGGTCAGGCCGATGGTGCCGAGGTGCGCGAGATGGCCGAGCCCGTTACGCACCGGCACGAATTCGTCGAACACGGCATAGTTGCGCGCGGTCCACGGCGCCACCAGCAGCATGGCAGTGAGCACCGTCACCATCGACATCTTGGCCGCGGACCATGGCGTGGGCGCGAACCAGAACAGGAGCACCAGCACCACCGGCACGAACACCATGGTCGTCGACCAGGTAAGGATAGAGATACCCAGCAGCGCCCCCAGAACGAACGATCTACGCAAGCTCAATCGCTCGGCATCTGCAACGACGAGCGACAGCAGCAAAGCTACGAAGAGTCCGCCAAGAAGCGGGGCGCTGATTCCCACCACACCGCCGCGCACCGTCACGAAAAGGACGAGCAGGGCGAGCAACCCAGCCCAGGGCCCGGCGAGGCGCCTCGCCGTGACCGCAACCAGCGCCGCGGTGACGAGGAAGCACGCGAGCAACAGCAGGATGATGACCAGCCGGCTCCATTCGCCGAACAGCGAGATGATCGCCGCGTACAGGACGGTGAACCCCGGATCGGACCAGGCGGTGGTAAAGTACTGATCGGGCAAGTCGCGCACGAACAGCCAGCGCTGGGCGCCAGGGAAGCTGTAGCCGTGGCCGGACGCCAGCGCCTCGGCGATATACTCCGGTTCGTGTCCGCTGAGTCGCCGCCAACGCCCAAGCGCGGTGAAGACGCCGAGGCCGCCGAACGCCGCGAGCACCAACTTGAAGAAATGGCGATCCACGAGCCCCATCAGCGGCGCCTGCGGGACCGCCGCAACACGATGCCTCATGTTTTTTCTTCGGCCCCTTGCTGCACACGAAACGCAGGTGGCACACTCACCCTATCGAACGCCGGCGGCCGGCGCAACCCGGGGCAAGTCCTGGCGGGATGCGATTGGCCGGATGACGGCTGGGTCCGGCGAGGGGAGGGACGTGCCGTGCTGGCCGCGCGCTCGGGCGCCATTGGGTCGTTGGGTCCTTGCGCTCGAGCCCACGGGCAAGAACCCCAGGGGCGTCGATCGCGGGGTTCGGTCGGACCCGGCGCCGGTGCCGGCGGCTCCTAAGCAAGATCGCAGCATTCAATCAGTTGGCGCAAGTGGCGTTGACACCCCTGTTTCTTTGGCACAAGCTCTGCGTAACCAAGATGGCGTTGCGGTCCGTCCACGGACGGAATTGCCGTTGGTCGAGCCGATGGCACGTCGTGGGCGGTGCTTTTCCTCAACGAAGAAGGGAGCGGCAATGACTGGGACCCGTTTGCAGCCGACGCGGCGCGCGTTTCTTCAGGGCAGCACAGGCGCGATGGCGCTCGGCGCCTTTGCGGCAAGCCGGGTCGGTCGCGCCCGGGCCCAGGATTTCCCGGCGCGCAACATCGTGATCACCATCCCGACCCGCGAGGGCGGCGGCGCCGATCGGGACGTGCGCAACATCACCGCCGTCTGGCAGAACCACATCGACACCACCTTCGAGTACGAGTTCTATCCGGGCGCTGCCGGGCAGGTCGGCTACGAGGTCTACGTCGGCCGGAAGGAGCCCGACTGCTACAACCTGCTGTTCGCCAATACCGGCCCCGAGGTGATCATGCAGGTGCTGCAGAAGCCTCCGGTCCAGCTCGGCAAGGACTTCGTCTACTTCGTCAAGACCAGCTCGGAGCCGATGTCGCTCTGGGTCGGCAAGAGCAGCCCGTTCGAGACCATCGAGCAGCTGGTCGACGAGGGCAAGAAGCGCGTCGTGACCGTCTCGGTGAGCCGTCTGCCGCATCCGGCATCGATCGGCGTGCTCGCTCTGGGCGAGGCGACCGGCGCCAAATTCCAGCTCGTACCCTACGGCGGCGGCAACCCGTCCGCGATGGCCGCGATCACGGCCGAGGTCGATGCCTGTGCCCTGCCGCTCGCCAATCCGGTGCGTCTCGCCGACGAGGCCCGCATTCTCACCGTATTCGCCGAGAAGAACCCGGTCGCCGCCGAGGCCGACAACGCGCCGCCGGTCAACGAGGTCTTCGGCACCAGCCTCCCCGCGCTGTCGTCGTCGCGCGCCTTTGGCATTCACACCGCGGCGATCGAGCAGTACCCCGAGCGCTTCGAGGTCCTCAAGACGACGCTCGAGCAGGTCTTCGATGACCCGGCCTACGCCGAGCAGGTCAAATCGTCCGGCATCCCGACCGAGTTCATCGACTACGGCGATCAGGAGGCCGCGATGGCCGAGGCCGAAGCCATCCAGGAGCTGGCGATGAAGTACGAGAGCCTGTTGACTGGTGATGAGGGCTGAGGCCGCGCCACACACCTGCCCCAGCGCACGCGAAACCTTCCTGTTCGCCACGGTGATCGCCGCGGCGGCGGCGTGAGGTGGGTTCCGATCGCCGAAGCGACCGAGGCCTCATGGATCAGGGTTCAGATCACGACCGGAAACCGGCGAGGGCGGTCGGCGCCGATCTGGTGCTGCCGATCCTCGCATTGCTTTACGGCAGCTACTATCTCTACTCGATCCTGGGCCTGCCCTTCGAAGCCCAGATCAACGGCTTCTTCATCACCGGGGTCCTGTTCCTTCTGATCGCGGTCCTGCTGGTTCGCACCGGTCGCGACTGGGCCAGGGGTGCGGTGACGCTCCGGCTCGACCGCCTGCTGCAGCCGGTGCCGCTGCTGCCGCGCCGGATCGCTTTCCTCCTCCTGACGCTCGCGAGCCTGCTGGTGATCCGATGGCTCGGGTTCACGCTCACCACCTTCCTCTTCATGCTGAGCTCGATGATCGCGCTCGGCAACCGCTCGTGGCGCATGCTGCTCACCGTCGCGGGGGCGACCGCGGCGGGCGGCTACGTCTTTTTCATCGCCATCCTCGACGCCCGCTTCCCGCACGGGCCGCTCGAGCAGCTGCTGGGGTGGCTGTTCTGAGATGATGGAGCTCGGCCCTCACGTCCTGCTCGATCTGCTCGCGACCTCGCTCAGCTACTGGTGGGTGATCATCCCGGCGACGCTGTTCGGGATCCTGGTCGGCGCGATCCCCGGCTTCAACGCCGCCAACACCATCATCATCCTTCTGCCGCTGACACTCGCGATCGACGTCCAGATCGGGCTGATCTTCATGGTCTCGCTCTATGCCGCCACCCATCTCGGCGGCGGCATCCCGGCGATCCTGGTCAACATACCCGGCACCGGCGGCGCTGCCGCGACCACGATCGACGGCTACCCGATGGCGAAGCAGGGCCGCGGCCAGCAGGCTCTCGTGCTGACGTTCGTCGCCTCGACTCTGGGCGGGCTCGTCACCTCGATCGCGACGTTGTTCGCGCTGCCGTATCTGGTCCGCGTCGGCTATTACGTGCACAGCGTCGAGATGGTCGTGATCATGCTGTTCGGCCTGACGCTGATCGCGGTGGTCGCCGCGCAGGACACGCTCAAAGGGCTGATCGCCGGCTTCTTCGGCCTGCTGCTCGGCGCGATGGGGTCGGACTACATCTACGCCACCCCCCGCGGCACCTTCGGCTTCCTCGAGCTGTACGACGGCGTACCGCTGATCCCGGCGCTGATCGGCCTGTTCGCCATCTCCGAGGCCTTCGTGATGATCGAGGCCGAGACCATCCTGACCGAGCAGGGCCGGGAGCGCATGGCACGGGCGAGCTGGGCCGACACCTGGGACGGCATGCGCATGGCGCTCTCCCGCTGGTGGCAGATCATCTGGACCGCCTTCATCGGGCTCGTCATCGGCGTCCTGCCCGGCGCCGGCGCCAGTATCGCCGCCTTCGTCGCCTATCAGCAGTCGCGGTTCTTCTCCAAGACGCCCGAGCTCTACGGCACTGGCCACCCCGAGGGCGTGATCGCGCCGGAGTCGGCCAACAACGGCGTGACCTCGGGCACCCTGGTGCCGCTCCTGACCCTGGGCATCCCCGGCGGCAGCACCGCGGCGGTGATGCTGATCGTGCTGCAGTATCACGGCGTGCCGCTCGGCCCGAAGCTGTTCATCCAGAGCCCCGAGATGGCCTACGGCGTGATCATGGCGATGGTCGTCTCCTACGTGTTCATGCTGTTCACCATCTTGCCGCTCGCCCGCTACATGGCGCGGGTGACCATGGTGCCGACCAGGTACCTGGCGCCCCTGATCGTGTCCTTCACCCTGGTCGGGGCGTTCGTGCCGCGCGAGTACCTGTTCGACATGGGGCTCGCGCTGGGGTTCGGCATCATCGGCTACATCGCGCGCAAGACCGGCTACCACGTCGCGGCGATCCTGATCGGCGTCATCCTCGGGCCGCTGGTCGAGCAGTACTATCTGCGCGCGCTCAGGATCGCCCAGGGCGACCCCCTGGTCCTGTTCTCGTCCCCGGTCGGCAACGTCCTTTGGGTCCTGCTCCTGCTCTCGATCGCGCTGCCCTACGCCATGCAGTGGTGGCGGGCGCGCCGCGCCGGCAAAGAGGAAATCCGCCACGCCTGAACGCCAGGGAGACGACGCCCCATGCCTGATGCCAACCTCAAGCTCGCGAGCAACGTGCGCCGGATCGGCCATCTCGACCTGCCCGGCGGCGGCCAGGTCGTGGTCGACGGCAAGTACGCCTACGTCGGCCACATGGCGCCGCCGCACGGCACCTCGATCGTCGACGTCTCGGACCCGGCGAAGCCGCGCGTGGTCGCGCAGCTCGCGCTGGACGGCGACGCTTCCCACACCCACAAGGTGCGCGTGGTCGGCGACCTCATGTTCGTCAACGTCGAGCAGAACGAGCGCCACTTCCGGCGCAAGGGCGAGCGGCTCCCGGCGCTGCGCGCCGATCTGAAGGCGCGCTACGGCCGCGAGGCCTCGGACGCGGAGCTGGCGGCCGAGCTCGGCGTCGATCCCGGCGCCATCCCGGCGCTCGATGCCGCGCGCGAGCGCGGCTACCACGACGGCGGCTTCAAGATCTACGACATCAGCGACAAGGCGAACCCGAAGCTCATCCACTACGAGAAGACCTTCGGCTTCGGCGTGCACCGCTTCGACGTCGATCGGCGCTACGCCTACATCTCGACCGAGATGGCAGGCTATCTCGGCAACATCCTGGTGATCTACGACATTCGCGATCCGGCCCGCCCGGAGGAGGTGGCGCGCTGGTGGCTGCCGGGCCAGCACGTCGCGGCCGGCGAGACGCCGACCTGGCGGGGCTACACCCACCGCCTGCACCATGCCATGCGCGAGGGCGACGAGCTCTGGGCGTCGGTCTGGCACGCCGGCATCCGCGTGCTCGACGTCGAGGACGTCACGAAGCCGCGGGTGATGGGCGAATACGACTATCACCCGCCGATCCCGGAGCCGACGCACACGGTCATGCCGGTGCGCGTGCCAGTCCAGGGCAGGCGGATCGCGATCGCGGTCGACGAGGAGCACGACCACGTCTACGGCCAGCCGCACGGCTTCATCTGGGTGCTCGACGTCACCGACCTCGCGCAGATCAAGCCGCTCTCGACCTTCCAGCTGTCGGAGATGGAGAGCCCCTGGAGCCGGAGCGGCACGCGCTTCGGTGCCCATCAGTACCAGGAGCACCTGGACGACACGCTCGTTTATTCAGTGTGGTTCGCGGGCGGCCTGCGGATTCTCGACGTCGCCGATCCCTATCTGCCCAAGGAGGTCGGCCATTTCATCCCGGAGCCGCTGAACGGGCAAAAGGCTCCGCAGAGCAACGATGTCGACGTCGATACCCGAGGGCTGATCTACATGATCGACCGGCTCGCGGGCTTCGACATCCTGGAGTACCAGGGGTAGCCGACCTGAAGACCCGGTTGCTGAGAACGCGAGGGGGCGGCCGCTGCGGCCGCCCCCTTGCCCCGTTCCGATGGCGATGTGGCGCGGGCGGGCTAGCCGTCGCTCACATCCCGACCTTCTCCTTCGCCGCCTCGAGCGGCGCGAAGGACCAGAAGTTCTCAACCTTCAGCTCGTCGGGAGAGCCCTGGAGCTGACCGGCCTGCGAGAGCACCGCGATGTCGGTCTCGGCTGCCTCGACGCTACCGCCGTCGCAGCTGTAGACGCCGGCCTCGATCGCCTGGACGTAGTAGTCCGCCAGCCCGTCCGCGAGCTCCTGCGGCAGGTCCGGCAGCAGATTGTACTTCTCGCGCTCCTCGGCGATCATCGCCGGATTCGCGCAGATGTCCTTGGCGGACCTCAACAGCTCCTCGAGCAGGAGCCCGACCTTGTCCTCGTTCTCCTGGAGCCAGTCGAGGCGGGCAAACAACGCCTCGTCGGTCACCACCTCATCGGGACCGACCCAGGACAGCACCCGGAACTCGCCCGGATGCTCCTCCATGATCATGTTCTTGTTCAAGAGGTCGATGATCGCCGCATCGATGTGTCCTTGCGTCAGCGCCACCACGCGATTCTCGGAGCCGGGCACGTAGTTGGGCGTGCCGAGCGTGATGCCCTCGCGCTCGGCGACGATCGCGGCGAGCGGCTCCAGCGGGCCGCCGCGGGCGTGGTAGGTCATCGACTTGCCGTCCATGTCCTGCCAGCTCTCGATCTCGGCATTCACGACCGGGAAGAAGATGATCCGGCTGGTCTGCTGGAACAACCGGACCGGGACTTCCGAATTCTGAATGACCGCGTAGGGCGAGCCGAGACCGACGTCGGCCTGGCCGGCGAGAATCGCCTGGATCGCGAGCTCCTCGCCGTTGAAGAAGGTGAGCTCGTAGTCGAGGCCCTTCTCGCCGGCGCGCGCGAGGCCGACCAGGAAGAACAGGGTCTCGACCTCGGGCAGGTCGGCGAGCGCGATGTGGACCGGCTCCGAGTCCTGGGCCTGCGTCGCCGCCGGCGCCATGGAAGTCGCCGCGAGCGCCGTGGCCCCCGCCACGAGTGCGGATCTCATTCTCAGGTGCATCGATGCCTCCCGATTGGTTCTGGTCTGCCAACGCGTCGAAGTCGTGCAGCCTCCTCAAAGCATACGCCACATCTGCGATACGGGCAACGACCGGACCTTTCGGTCGCTTCCGGCGACCTGTATCGGGCTCCTGCCGACGTTGCAGCGCGAGATGGCGGCCGGCCAGACGGAGTTGTTCGACTTTCTCGTCTGCCGGGCTATTATGACTTCGGGAGGCGGCGAAAGGTGCCGCTCGGCGAGCGGCGTTCGATGCCGACGAGACGGGGATGCGTTGCAAGGACGGGCACGGGCATGATGGCAACGCTCAGGCGGCGACCACGACGAGGCCGTTCCATTCCAGCATGCGAGCACGGGTCATGACCGACCAGACGACCACCGCGGGGGCGCCGGTGCGCGCCGACTTCGCCCGGACCGACGTGATCGCCTCGACGCTAGGCTTCTTCCGCCGGGTCTGGGTGATGCGCACGCTCTCGATCCTGTTCGTGCTCGCCTTGTGGGAGTGGGCCGGCCGGATTCCGGTCAGCCCGACCTTCCCGACCTTCCTGGAGACGCTCGGCGCGCTGTTCGGCATGATGGCGGACGGCAGCCTGTTCAAGGCCTATGGGGATACGCTGAAGCCGATGATCGTGGGCGTCGGCCTGTGCGGCATCTTCGGGGTTGCGCTCGGCCTCGCCATGGGCCTGTCGCGTCGGTTCGAATGGTTCACCCTGCCGGTCTGGGTGATCTCGCAGGCCGCGCCCATGGCCGCGATCATTCCGCTGATCACCTTCGTCTACGGCATCGGTCTCGGGGCCAAGGTGGTCGCCGTGGTCATTATGGCGGCGCCGATCGTCGTGCTCAACGCCTATACCGGCATCCGCAATGTGAACGCGAGCCTGCTGGAGATGGGCTCCGCGTTCATGGCGACGCGCGCCCAGCGGATCTTCAAGATCATCCTGCCGGCGGCGAGCGGCCTGATCTTTGCCGGCTTTCGGCTGGGTCTGGCGCAGGGGCTGACCGGGGCCGTTCTGGCCGAGCTCCTGATCACGCCGACCGGGGTCGGCGACCTCATTACCTACTCCCGCTCGATCGCCGACTATCCGGCCATGTTCGCCTCGGTGTTCTCGATCATCGTCTTCGCGAGCGTCGCGGTGACGCTGCTGCAAAGGCTCGAGACCCGGGTCTTCCGGCCCGATCAGCGAGCCAAGGATTGAGCGCCGGAGAGGGAGGATGCCAGTTGCGGCCAAGACCACGGAGCCCATCCCGCTGCGCGCCGCCGCCGCGCCCGCGGTCCGGCTGCGCGGCGTGGGCAAGATGTTCAACGACTTCCGGGCGCTCGATGGCATCGACCTCGACTTTCCGCGCGGCGAGCTGACGACCCTGCTCGGGCCGTCGGGCTGCGGCAAGACGACCACCCTCAAGATCGTCGCGGGCCTGCTCGAGGCGACTGAGGGCGAGGTTCTGGTCAACGGCGAACCGGTCACCGGCCCTGGCCCGGAGCGCGCCTTCGTCTTCCAGGACTTCGCGCTCCTGCCCTGGGCCACGGTCCTGCGCAACGTCGCCTTCGGCCTCGAGCTGCGCCACGTGCCGAAGGAAGAGCGCGAGGCGATCGCCCGCAGGAACATCGCCGAGGTCGGTCTCGTGGGCGCCGAGCACAAATACCCGCACGAGCTGTCCGGCGGCATGCGCCAGCGCGTCGGCCTCGCCCGCGCGCTCGCGGTCGACGCCGAGATCCTGCTCATGGACGAGCCGTTCGCCTCGGTCGACGAGCAGAACCGGCGCAAGTTCCAGGAGGATCTCCTGCGCCTGCTCGCCCACGAGAAAAAAACCGTGATCTTCGTCACCCACTCGATCGAGGAGGCGGTCTACATCTCCGACCAGGTCGCCGTGCTGACACGCAATCCGGGTCGCCTGTCGCGCATCGTGCGGCCGGAGATCGATCGCTCGGGCCATTTCGACGATCTCAGGCGGACCCCGGCCTATCTCGACTGCGTCGACGAGATCTGGAACGAGCTCAAGGGCTATCTGGACGACGAGGAGCCCGCGCCATGACCATCTATGGCTACCGGCTGCCGACGTGGCTGGCGCTCGGCATCTGGGCGCTGCTGTGGGAGATCATCGGGCGGCTCGACGTCATCATGCTGATCCCGCCTTTGAGCGCGGTCTTCGGCGCCATGGGCAACGTCCTCTTGACCCACAGTTTCCTCGAGGCGATCGGAATCACGCTCAAGGCCTTCGGCATGGGCATGGGGCTGTCGCTGCTCATCGGCATCAGCGTCGGCGTCGCCATGGGCCGCATCCGCGTCGTCGGCGACGTCATGGGCATGTGGATCAACATCTTCGAGAGCTCGCCGATCACCGCCGTCGTGCCGCTGCTCCTCGCCGTGCTCGGCTTCGGCATGCAGACCATGGTGGTGACCGTCTTCCTGTTCTCGGTCTGGGTGATCGCGCTCGACACCCAGGTCGGGGTCAGGCATGCCAGCAGCTCGCTGGTCGAGATGGCGAACTCGTTCGGAGCGAGCAAGCGCGACCTTTACGCCAAGGTCATCTTCTGGGCGGCGCTGCCCGAGATCCTCGCGGGCATGCGGCTCGGCATCATCCGCGGGGTCAGGGGCGTGGTCATCGGCCAGCTGCTGATCGCCATCGTCGGCGTCGGCTTCCTGTTCGAGACCTATTCGCGCAAGTTCATCATGCCGGAATTCTGGGCGCTGGTCCTGATCGTGTTCGGGTTTGCCTACGGGCTGTCGGAGACCATCGGCTTGCTCGAGCGCCGCGTCGCGCGCTATGCCAGCGTGCGCTGAGCGCCCGGCGCCGACCTGGAAAACGCCATGGCCTACGTGATCCCGGCGCCGCCGGTCGTGACGCTGCCCGTGGCCGGCGACGAGCGCGGCTTCCCGGTGCGCCGGGTGTTCTGCGTCGGCCGCAATTATGCCGCCCATACCCGCGAGATGGGCCACGACCCCGACCGCGAGCCGCCGTTCTTCTTCACCAAGCCCGCGGACGCCCTGGTGCCGGGCGGCGGCACGATCCCGTATCCGCCGGCGACCGCGGACCTGCATCACGAGGTCGAGCTGGTGGTCGCGCTGGGCAAGGGTGGTGCTGCCATCCCCGCGGCAGAGGCGCTCGATTGGGTGTTCGGCTACGCCGTCGGCATCGACCTCACCCGCCGCGACCTCCAGGCCGAGGCCAAGGAGCTTCGCCGCCCGTGGGACATGGCCAAGGCGTTCGACCGCTCGGCGCCCGTCTCCGCGCTGCGGCCGGCGGCGCGAATCGGCCATCCCGAGCGCAACCCGATCCGGCTCGAGGTCAACGGCGAGGTGCGCCAGCACAGCGACCTCGCGCACCACATCTGGTCGGTGGCGGAAACCATCGCGTACCTCTCCTCTCTGGTCGAGCTGGCGCCGGGCGATCTGATCTTCATGGGCACGCCCGAAGGGGTCGCCGCGGTCGGGCGGGGCGATACCCTGGAGGCGTCGATCGAAGGCGTGGGCGAGCTTCGGGTGACGATCGCGTGAGGAGGGCGGCCGGCGCGCCGCCAACCCTACTCGGCGGCCAGCTCCTTGCGGCGCGTCACCTCGAGCGCGGCGATCGCCGCCTGGGCCAGCACCACGACGCCGGCCGCGGCCACCGCGAACGCGGCCAGCAGCACGAACACGAGCTGCGGCTCGCCGAGGTCGAGCAGCAGGCCGAACAGCACCGGCGTGATCGCCGCCCCGACATTCAGCCCGGTCATCACGAAGGCGAACACACGGCCGGTAGCGCCCGCCGGCGTGACCTTGCGCACCATCATGTCGCGCGAGGTCCGCACGCTGCCCTGAAGCAGGCCGATTACGGCGAACACGCAGAGGATGAGCACGGCCGGCAGCGCCAGCACGCCGATCGCGAGCATCAACAGCGCGACCGCGGCAAATGCGCCGACCGTCACCAGCGCATAGCGCTCGGTGTGATCGGCGATCATGCCGCCGAGCAGCACGCCGCCGGCGCTTGCGATCAGGAACGCCGACAGGATGACATTGGCGTAGGCGAGGTCGGTGCCGTGAAAGCCGGCGAGCGCGGTCACCGCGAAGGTCTGCACGCCCGACATGAACATGGCGGCCAGGACGTAGAAGCCGAACAGCAGCAGGATCGGCCCCGAGAACAGGAAGCTCCGGGCGCCGCCCGAGGCGGCCTGCCTGCGACTGCCGGCGCCGGCTCGGCGTGCCTCGTCGTGCAGGACGCCGCCGCACGCCAGCATCGCGCCCAGCACCACGAAGGCGAGCAGGCCGGCAACGGCGAAGGCGCCGCGCCAGCCCAGCAGCGCCGTCAAGGCGATCATGCCGGCTGGCGCCAGCACGAACCCGAGATTGCCGGTGAAGGTGTGGATGCTGAAGGCGCGACCGAGCCAGGCGCGATCGACCGATGCGCAGAGGATGGCATAGTCGGCGGGATGAAAGACGCTGTTGCCGATGCCGGCCGCCGCCACCAGGGCAAGCATCACCCAGTAGTTCGGGGCGAAGCCGAGCGCGGTCATGGCCGTGCCCATGATCGCCAGCCCGAGCAGCAGGAGCCGGCGGGCGCCGAAGCGGTCGACCAGAAAGCCGGCCGGAATCTGGGTGGCGCCGGTGGCCACGTTGAACATCGTGACCAGAAGGCCGAGCGCCGCGTAGCTCACGTCCAGCTGCTCGCGCAGCAGCGGGAACAGCGGCGGCAGCGCCAGCAGGTAGAAGTGGCTCACGGCGTGGCCGGAGCCGATCAGCGCGAGAACCTGCACGTTGCGCCGCATCACCTGGGACGCCGCCTCCGCCGGGCGCTCAGGATCACGGATGGCCTGGGGCCGTCCGGCTGAGGGACATTACGGAGCGGCGGAGCGGCTGCCAAGCCTGAGCACCATCACGGGAGGAAGCCATGCAAACGCGACAGATCGGCCCCTTGCGGGTTTCCGCCATCGGCCTCGGCTGCATGGGCATGACGCCGATCTACGGCGAGCCCGATCCGGACGAATGCATCGCCACGGTGCATCGCGCGATCGAGTTCGGCGTCACCATGATCGATACCGCCGACGCGTACGGCAGCGGCAAGAACGAGGAGCTGGTCGGTCGCGCGCTGAAGGACAAGCGCGATCGGGTCGTGCTGGCCACCAAGTTCGGCAACATCCGCAGGCCCGACGGCACGCCCGACGTCAACGGCCGTCCGGACTACGTGCCGCAGGCGTGCGATGCCAGCCTGAAGCGGCTCGGGGTCGAGGTGATCGATCTCTACTACCTGCACCGGGTCGATCCGGGCGTGCCGATCGAGGACACCGTCGGCGCCATGGCGCGCCTGGTCGAGCAGGGCAAGGTGCGCCATATCGGCCTGTCCGAGGCCGCAGCCCCGACGCTGCGCCGCGCCCACGGCGCGCACCCGATCGCGGCGCTGCAGACCGAGTATTCGCTGTGGACTCGCGACGTCGAGGCCGAGATCCTGCCGGCCTGCCGCGAGCTCGGCATCGGCTTCGTGCCGTACAGTCCGCTCGGGCGCGGGTTTCTGTCGGGGACGATCACCAGCACCGCGGCGCTCGCGGGCGACGACCGGCGGCGCGACCACCCGCGCTTCCATGAGGCGAATCTCGAGCGCAATCTCGGGCTGCTCGGCACCCTGCGCGAGCTCGCCGCGGCCAAGGGCTGCACGCCTGCGCAGATCGCGCTCGCCTGGCTGCTCGCGCAAGGCGAGGACATCGTGCCGATCCCCGGCACCAAGCGGCGCCGCTATCTCGAGGAAAACGTGGCGGCGGTGGACGTTCGCCTCGACGAGACTGATCTCGCAAGGCTCGACCAGGCATTCCCGCCGGGAATCACCGCCGGCGAGCGCTATCCGGCCGGGCAGATGAAGCGGGTCGGCCTGTGATACCGCCCCGCGAAGTCTTGACTTCGCGGTCGGTATCGCGCGTGGGGTTGGTTGGTCGGCCGCGCGCCCCAACAAGGATCATGATCCCGGGCGAACAAAGGTTGTGGGCCAGTTACAACGCATACCGGCGCGACCCACTCCCGCGCCGCCAGGTGGCGTGCGGCTCATTCGGGCGGGTCAGATCAGCCGCTCGTAGTTGAAAAAGGCCTTGCGGCAGCGGCTGATGGTGACGCTCTCGAACAGGCCCGCTTTGGTGAACGGATCGTTGGCCACGAAGTCCTCGACCTCGCCGCGATCCTCGGAGTCGTAGACGATCACGCCGCCGTGCACGGTGGTATTGGCGTCGTCGACCTGAGCGAACGCCCCGAGGAGCTTGCTCAGGTTCGCGGTCATGTATTCGAGATGCACGGGCCGCACCTCGTTCCTCAAGCTCACCGAGCCAGGCTTGTCCTCGGTGATGATGACGTAGGGCATGCGCTCGCTCCCTCCATGTCCCGAGGCGCTCGCCGAACCGCATGAATGCAGCTCGAGTCGTGCCTTCTACCGGCTCACCGGAAGATAGGGAAGGGCCGCACGAGGATTCGGAGCGACTGCCGCGTCCGCGCGCGCCAAAGCAGCAGGCGGCGTTGCTTTGCCTGACGCGATCTGCTCTGGTGTCGGCTCGAACAAGGGGGCAGGAGCGGGCAATGGGGCTTGGTCAGCGTGCGCTGTTGGGCTGTGCTGGTCTGATCGCGATCGGATCGGCCGCACCGGCTCTGGCCGAGGTCGAGCTGACCTTCCGCTACAACGTCGAGAACGTCGACGAGGTGCGCGCCGGGCTGGATGCGTTCGAGGCGCAGAACCCCGGCATCGAGGTGACACTCGAGCGCATCGCCTTCAAGGACGCGCGCGACCAGTTCGTCCGCGAGGCCGCGGTCGGCGTCGGCCCGGACGTCGTCCATCTGGCGTTCGTCTGGGTCAAGGATCTGGGCGCCGCCGAAGCCTGCCTGCGCCTCAATGACCTCATCGCATCGAAGGGGATCGGCACCGCCGGCTGGGACGACTTCGTCGCCAACGACCTCATGTACGGCCCCGATGGCGAGAGCATCTACGGCGTCCCGTTCACCACCGACACCTTCGCCATGATCTACCGCACCGACGTGATGGCGGAGTCCGATATCGAGGCGCCGCCGGAGACATGGGAGGAGCTCCTCGAAGACTCGCGCCGCGTCAAGGAACGGACCGGCAAGATCGGCTTCGGCTTCGCCGCCGGCGCATCGAGCGCCAACACCATCTGGTTCCTCGCCAACTACTACTGGTGGTCGAACGGCGCGGCGCTGGTGGTCGAGGACGGGCAGGGCGGCTACACCACCGGCATCGACGCAAAGGAGATCGCCGAGGCGATCGAGTACTATGGCACTTACCTGGACGAGGGCCTGACCACCGAGGGCAGCCTCGGCATCGATGCGTGGAACGCTCCGGAGGTGCTGGAGCCGATGCTGCGCGGCGAGCAGTGGGCCGTGATGGTGCCGGTGTTCACGGCCGACCAGCTGTTCGCCGACTGGCGCGCGCGCAATCCCGGTGAGGAGCTGCCGTTCACCACCGCGATGGTGCCGCGCGGCAGCGGGGAGTCGACGACGCACCTGGGCGGCCACGCGCTGTGCGTCAACGCCAGCTCGGAGCATCCGAAAGAGGCCTGGAAGCTCATGCAGTTTCTCAACACCTGGGAGTTCTTCGAGCGCTACAACACCGGCTATTATCCGGCCCAGTACGCGCTCTTGGAGCGGCGTCCGTTCCCGCCCGAGATGAAGGGATTCGCGGAGCAGTTCACCAAAGGTGCGCGCAGCTGGGGGCCCTACGCCCGCGGCCCGGCGACCATCGCCAGCATGTGGAACCAGACCTCGCGCAGCTTCGGCTCGGCCTTCATCGGCGCGAAGACCCCGCTCGAGGCGGCCGAGGAGCTGCTGGCGTTCGTCAAGCAACAGCTCTGAGCACTCAGCAGGCGGCAAGGCCGCCCGCCCACCGACGCGGGCTCCTCATGCGGCGCCATCGGATCCGGCTTTTTTTGCGGCGGGCGTGCACGCGGGCGCGCCGGCGTGCCTATATCAAGGTTGGATATTCGCGAGACACCTGCGGTAGATTAGCAATTCAGGACGATAACATCCTGTCGTAACGAGGGTCGAAGTGGATATCGGCGCTTGGCTGCGGGATCTGGGGCTGGAGCGTTACGAGGAGGCGTTCCGGGAGCACGAGATCGACCTCGGCCTCCTGCCGACGCTGACGGCCGAGGATTTGAAGGATCTCGGCGTCAGCGTGGTCGGCCACCGCCGCAAGCTGCTGAACGCGATCGCGGCTCTGCGCGAGGCGGAGCCGGGCCCGGAGCACGAGGCGAACCTGAAGCCGGAAGCCGTCCTGCCGCCTGCCCCGGCGGCACGGGACGGGAGCGAGGCGGAACGCCGCCAGCTGACCGTTCTGTTCTGCGACATCGTCGCCTCGACCGAGCTGGCGGCCCGGCTGGACCCGGAAGACATGGGCGCCCTGATGCGGGAATTTCAGGATTGCTGCACCGAGGTGATCAAGCGTTGGGAGGGTTACATCGCCAAATTCACGGGCGATGGGGCCGCGGTCTATTTCGGTTATCCGAAGGCATACGAGGACGGCGCCGAACGGGCGGTGCGCGCAGGCCTGGAGCTGACCGAGGCGGTCGGTCGACTGAGCACGCCCGTTGCCGAACACCTGCGGGTACGGGTCGGGATCGCCACCGGCCTGGTCGTGGTGGGCGATCTGATCGGTGAGGAGGCGGCGCAAGAGCGGCCCATCGCCGGCGAGACGCCGCACCTCGCCGCCCGCCTCCAGGCGCTCGCCCAACCCGGCGCCGTGGTGGTTGCGCCGAACACCCGGCGCCTGCTCGGCAGTCGGTTCGAGCTCGCCGACCTCGGCCCCCATAATCTGAAGGGCTTTGCCAAGCCGATCCGGGCCTGGCAGGTGCTGGGCGAGAGCCAGATCGAGGGCCGCTTCGAAGCGATGCACCAGGCCGACCTGGCGCCGCTGATCGGGCGCGAGGAGGAGCTCCAGCTGCTGCTGTCGCGCTGGCGACGCGCCAAGGAAGGCGACGGCCAGGTGGTGCTGCTGTCCGGCGAGGCCGGCATCGGCAAGTCGCGAATCGCCCAGGCTCTCGGGGAGCGTATTGCCCAGGAGCCCTGCAAGCGCCTGCGCTACTACTGCTCGCCGTACCACATCAACAGCGCGCTGCATCCGGTCATCGAGCAGCTGGAGCGCGCCGCCGGCTTCCAGCGAACCGATCCTCCGGAGATCAAGCTGGACAAGCTCGAGGCGACGCTCAGCCGCGGCGATCAGCCGGTGGTCGAAGCGGCGGCGCTGCTTGCGCCGTTGCTCTCGATTGCGACCGGCGCTCGCTATCCGCCCATGCAGCTGTCGCCGAAGCAGCAGAAGGAGAGGACCTTCAACGTCCTGCTCGATCAGCTGCGCAGCCTCGCCTCGCGCCGGCCGGTGCTCATTCTGTTCGAGGATGCGCACTGGATCGATCCCAGCACCGGCGAGCTGCTGCACCTGCTGGTCGCTCAGATGCAACGGCTGCCGATTCTCCTGGTGGTCACGTTCCGGCCGGAGTTCGTGCCGCCCTGGAGCGGCTACAGCCACATCACCCAGCTGTCGCTCAGCCGGCTCTCGCAACGTCACGCGAGCGTGCTGGTGGAGGGCCTGACCGCCGGCCGGTCGCTCCCGCGCGAGGTGCTCGCGCAGATCCTGATCAGGACCGATGGCGTGCCTCTATTCCTCGAGGAGCTGACCAAGACGGTGCTGGAGTCGGGTCTGCTGGAAGGGGCCGGGGAGAGCCTCGCGCTGTGCGGCCCGTGGTCGCCGCTCGCGATCCCGACGACGCTCCAGGACTCGCTGCTGGCGCGCCTGGATCGGCTCGCCCCGGTCAAGGAGGTCGCGCAGACCGGGGCCGTGATCGGGCGCGAGTTCTCGCGCGATCTGCTGAGCGCGGTCGCCCAGATCCCGGAGCCGGCGCTGGACCACGCGCTCGACCAGCTGGTCGCCTCGGAGCTGGTGTTTCGTCAGGGCGGCGAGGGGCCGGATGCGACCTTCACCTTCAAGCATGCTCTGGTCCGGGACGCCGCGTATCAGAGCCTGCTGCGCAGCCGGCGGCGCCAGCTGCATTCCCGCGTCGCCCATGTGCTGGAGACCGAGTTTCCCGATCTCGCCAACGCCGCGCCGGAGCTGGTGGCCTGGCACTATACCGGCGCGGATCTGAAGGAGCCGGCGGTCGTCTATTGGCAGCGCGCGGGCCAGCACGCCATCGAGCGCTCGGCCCACGTGGAGGCGATCGCCCACCTCACGAACGGGCTTGAGCTGCTCGGCACGCTGCCCCGCACGCCCGAGCGCACCCGGCAGGAGCTGGCCCTGCAGATCGCGCTGGGGCCGGCGCTCATGGCGGCCAAGGGTCAGGGGGCTCCGGAGGTCGGGCACGCTTATGCCCGCGCCCGGGAGCTGTGCCAGGAGGTCGGCGAGCCGGTGCAACTGTTCCCGGTCCTGTGGGGGCTTTGGCGCTTCCGTTCGATCCGGGCCGAGCATCAGGCCGCGCGGCAGCTGGCCGAGGAATGCCTCGGTCTCGCCGAGAGGCTCCGGGATTCCGCCCTTCTGGCGCCGGCGTACTCGGCGCTCGGCGGCACCTTGCTGTGGCTGGGCGAGGTCGCCGCGGCGCAGACCTGTCTGGAGCGGGCGGCCGCTTCGTACGATCCCGACCGGCACCGCGCCCTGCCGTTCCGCTTCGGCCAGGATCCCGCGGTCTCCAGCCTGTCCTATTCGGCCTGGAGCCTGTGGGGCCTCGGCTACCCCGATCAGGCCTTGCGGCGGAGCGACGAGGCGCGGACGCTCGCCGAGCAGCTGGCGAGCCCGGTGAGTGTCGCCGCGTCCCTGGTCTATGCCGCGATGACCCATCAGTTCCGGCGCGAGGGGCAGGCGGCGCAGGAGCGCGCCGAGGCCGCGATCGCGCTTTCCGACGAGCACGGCCTGCCGCAGTTCGCGACGGTCGGTACGATCCTGCGGGGCTGGGCGCTCGCCGCACAGGGCGCAGCGGACGAAGGGATCGCAGAGATGCGCCAAGGCCTGGCGGTCAGGCGCGAGCAGGGCATCGAGCTGGCCCGGCCCTGGTATCTCGCTCTGCTCGCCGGGGCCTACGATGAGGCGGGCCAGATCGACGAAGGCATGAGCGTGCTGGCCGAGGCGCTGTCGCTGCCGGATGCAGGCTTCTTCGAGCCGGAGCTGCGCCGGCTCGAGGGCGTGCTGCTGCTCAAGCGGAGCGGGCGCGCCGCCGCCGCCGAGGCGCAGGCGTGCTTCGAGCAAGGGCTCGATCTGGCGCGCCGGCAAGGCACCAAGGGCTGGGAGCTGCGCGCCGCCATCAGCCTTGCCGGCCTCTGGCGCCGGCGAGGTAGGCCCCAGGATGCGCGCGACCTGCTGGCGCCGATCTTCGGCTGGTTCACCGAAGGCTTCGACACGGCCGACCTGAAGGACGCGCGCGCTCTCCTAGCCCAGCTCCGCTGAGCTGACCGGGCGACCTTGGAGAGGGCGATGCGGGGCGAGCGGCCGTTCATCTTCCTCATGTTGATCCCGGCGTTCTTTTTTCTGGTGATGTTCTATGTTTATCCGGCGATCTTCAATCTAGCCAACAGCTTCACCGATCTCAGCCTGTTCGGGCTCAGGCGGGGCGGCGACTGGATCGGAATCGACAACTACCTCGAGCTCCTCACGAGCTCCGATTTCCATGGCGTGCTGTGGAACACGGTATTCTGGCTGACCCTCGTCGCGGTGGGCGCCCGCATCGCGCTCGGCCTGCTGCTCGCGCTGCTGCTGAACTCCGAGGTGCTGGCGAAGTATCGGCTGCGGACGATCTCGCGGGTGCTGCTGCTGGTGCCCTGGGCCACGCCGCCGATCGTCGCGATCGTGATCTGGCGCTGGCTCCTCGACCCGCGGCTTGGCGAGATCAACCAGCTGCTGCTGTGGCTGGGGGTGGTCGAGCGGCCGGTGGCGTTTCTGTCGGAGGCGCCCTGGGTCTGGCCGGCGCTGATCACGATCATCACCTGGAACACGCTGCCGCTGGTGACCTTGACCTTCCTCGCCAGCCTGCAATCGCTGCCCAAGGAACTGATCGAAGCCGCAGAGGTGGACGGCGCGACCAAGGTCCAGCTCGCCCGTCACGTGATCATCCCCCACCTCAAGCCGGCGATCATCGTGATGACGCTGATGTCCACCTTTTGGACCTTCAACAATTTCGTCTACGTCTGGCTGACCACGGCGGCCGGCCCCGGCCTCTACACCAACGTCATGGCGACCGAGGTGTTCATGAAGGCGTTCATCGACGGCCGGCTCGGCTACAGCTCCGCGGTCGGCATCGTCATGGCGACGATCATGATGATCTTCGGCTGGGTCTATCTGCGCTTCATCGCCGCGCGCGAGTTCAAGGAGGTGTTGTGATGGCGCTGAGCCCCGCACGGCGCAGCGCCGTGGCCTTTCGGCTCTCGCATGCCACCGGCTTCAGCCGGCCCGCGGAGCTGCTCCTGGTCGCGCTCACGCTCCTGGTGCTGTTCGTCATGGTCTATCCGACTGTCTGGATCATGCTCGCGTCGTTCCGGACGTCGGCCACGATCTTCGCTCCGGACGCCATGGATCTCACGCTCGCCAACTACCGGGATCTCTTCGCCACCGGCTTCGCCCGGTTCATTTTCAACAGCCTGTATCTGTGCGCGCTCGCGGTGCTGCTCTCGACCGTCGTCTCGGTGCTCGCGGCTTACGTGTTCTCGCGCATGCGCTGGCGCTGGAAGCGCTACGTGTTCGGCTCGGTGCTGCTCGGCCAGTGCTTCCCCTGGATCATCCTGGTGACGCCGCTGTTCATTCTGTTCGCGCGCCTTGGCCTGCTCAACAACCATCTCAGCATGCTGTTCGTCTACACCGCGATCACGATCCCGTTCTCGGTCTATCTGCTCGTCGGCTACCTCGAGGGCGTGCCGCGCGAGCTGGACGAGGCCGCGATCATCGACGGCTGCTCCCGCTTCGAGGTGATGTGGCGGATCGTGTTCCCAATCATGCTGCCGGGCGTGGTCGCGACCGCGACCTACGCCTTCCTGTTGTGCTGGACCGAGTATCTGTTCGCGCTCGCCTTCCTGACCCAGACCAGTCTCAAGACCATGCCGCTCGGCCTGTACGCATTCTTCGGCGAGGACACCGCGGAATGGGGTAAGATCATGGCCGCATCGGCGCTCACCACGCTGCCGACTCTGGTCCTGTTCCTGCCCCTTCAGACCCGCCTGGCGGCCGGTCTCGCGCAGGGCGCCCTCAAACAGTAGCAAGACGTGGAACTGGCGCGCGTTGACCCGCTCGGGTGCCGCTGCTAGCTTCCGCGCGCCTGAAGTCCAACACCCAAGCGTCGCCCCGTGGGTGTCACCCGGCGGTAGATGTGGCGCCCCGCGCCAACGGAGCACCCGCAGTCATGCGCGAGCACCATGCCTCCGGACGCCATCTCCATTCGGGCGTGATCGACCAGCCGGCGGCGAGCGCGGCACCTGCCGCGGGTCACGAGTCCCCTCATCACGTGGGCGGGGCCGGCCTGATCCACCAGGCGCGGATCATCTGGCGATACCGGGAGCTGATCCGGGTCCTGGCGGTGCGCAACGTCAAGGTCAAGTATCAGCGATCCGCTCTCGGCCTGCTCTGGACGTTGCTCAATCCGCTGCTGATGCTCCTGATCCTGATGGCCGTGTTCACCCACATCGTGCGCATCCCGATCCCGGCGTATTGGGCCTTCTTGCTGAGCGGCTATTTCGTGTTCCATTGCGTGAGCCAGATCATGAGCGCGAGCTCGCTCGTTTACCTGGAGCACGCGACCATGGTCCGGAGCATCGCCTTTCCGATCGAGGCGCCGGTGGTGGCGGCGGCGCTGTCCCGCCTGTTCGAGTTCATGATCGAGCTCGGGCTCACCCTGGTTCTGATCATCCTGTTCCGGCATGGCGGGATTCCGGTGAGCTTTTTGTTGATCCCGTGGCTGCTCCTGTTGCTGTTGCTCCTGACCTTGGGACTGGCCATGCCGGTCGCCGCTCTGTCCGTGTTCTACTACGACGTCCGCCACATGCTGCCTGCTCTGCTGGCGGCATTGTTCTACATTTCACCGGTATTCTATTCGGTGGACATGGTTCCGGAGACATTGCTGCCAATTTATTATATCAATCCGATCGCTCATTTACTGAACATCTTTCACACCGTGCTGTACGATGGCGTGATGCCGTCCGTACTGTCACTGGTCACGGCCACCGCCCTGATGGCCGCTACCTTCGTGGTCGGGTATGCTCTCTTCAACCGCTCCAAGCACCTCTTTGCCGAAGTCGTTTGAGATTCCCGGCGAGGTTGCGCTCGCGCTGCACCGGGTCTCGAAGCGCTTCTACTACGACACGCGTCGGCGCACCTCGATCCGCCAGTGGTTCATCCGTCGGGTGCTGCGCCAGCCGCTGCCGCAACCGCCTCCGGGCTTCTCGATCGCCGGGCTCGACCTCACGATCGCCAAGGGCGAGGCGGTCGCGGTGGTCGGCGCCAACGGCTCGGGCAAGAGCACGCTGTTGCGGTTGATGGGGGGCATCTACCATCCGACCAGCGGGCGGATCGAACGTCATGGCCGGCTGGCCGCGGTGCTCGAGCTCGGCGCCGGCTTCCATCCGGAGCTGACGGGGGCCGAGAACATCGAGATCTACGCTGCGGTCCTGGGCCTCGAGCACCGGCAGTTCAAGGAGAAGCTTCCCACCATCATCGAGTTCGCCGGGATCGATGACGTGCTCGACATGCCGGTCAAGCACTATTCGACGGGCATGCAGGCGCGCCTCGCGCTCAGCGTCGCATTGACCGTGGACTCCGATATCCTCGTGCTGGACGAGGCCTTGTCCGTGGGCGACCGGGCGTTTCGGGAAAAGGTCAAGGCGCGGATGCAGGCCTATCATGCGCGGGGCGGCACCCTGGTTCTGGTGTCCCACGACCCCGACGAGCTCCGGGCGATCTGCACGCGCGCGGTCTGCCTGCACCAGGGTCGTCTCGTGGACGACGGCGATGTCGGGCGTGTCCTGGATGCCTATCGCACGACCTGGGAAGCCCGCTGAGGACGCGCCACCTACCCGAGAGGCGTACGACCTTCAGCGTTCGGCCGGCCGCGGGCGCGCGGGGCATGCGAGGAACCACTCGATGGTGTTGCGCAGACCGGTCTCCAGCGATTCCTGCGGGCGCCACCCCAGCTCCCGGGTGAGCTTCGCGGAGTCGACGGCATAGCGCCAGTCGTGTCCGGGACGGTCGGGCACGAACGCGATCAGGCGGTCGTGCGGCGCATCCTGTGGGCGCATCTGATCGAAGATCGCGCAGATTCGCCGGGCCAGGTCCAGGTTCGCCAGCTCCTCGCCCGCGCCGACGTTGTAGGTCTCCCCGGTGCGCCCGGAGCGCAGGACCGCATCGAGAGCGCGGCAGTGATCCTCGACGTAGAGCCAGTCGCGGCGATGGGAGCCATCGCCGTAGATCGGGATCGGCGCGCGCCGGCGGCAGGCCTCGATCACCGTCGGAATCAGCTTCTCGTGGTTCTGGCGCGGACCGTAGTTGTTGGAGCTGTTGCTGATCACGACGGGCAGGCCGAAGGTGCGGTGATACGCCCTGACCAGGTGGTCGGAGCCGGCCTTGGAGGCGGCGTAGGGCGAGCTCGGGGCATACGCGCTCGCCTCGGTGAAGGCAGGCGCGCCCGCGCCGAGCGCGCCGTAGACCTCGTCGGTCGAGACATGGTGCAAACGCCTGCGCCGTTGCCCGTCGGACGGCGGGTCGAGCCAGGCCAGGCGCGCGGCTTCCAGGAGCGCCGACGTGCCCACGACGTTGGTACGCACGAACGCCCCGGGATCGGTGATCGAACGGTCGACGTGGGTCTCGGCCGCCAAGTGGACGACGGTATCGACGTCGTTGTCGGCGATGAGCCGGCGGACCAGGCTCGCCTCGCACACGTCCCCCTGCACGAAACGGCAGCGCGGCGCTTCGGGCAGGCCGCCCAGGTGGTCGAGGGAGCCCGCGTAGGTCAGCTTGTCCAGACAGATGACCCTGACCTCGGGATCGGCCCGCAGCTCGTGGCGGATGAAGTTGCTGCCGATGAAGCCGGCGCCGCCGGTGACCAGCATGGTTCGCGGGCTGTGCCCGCTCATCTGGCCACGGCCCGGCGCAGGTCGATCGCGAGGTCGAAGATCTCCCCGCTCACGACCACCAGCACCCCGGCAAAGGCGTCGCTTGCACGTCCATGGTCATGGTCCGCCTCGCGCTGTCGACGGCTCGAGCGTAGGCTGCCCGGAGATGCTTGGCCAGCGCGGCGCCGCCAGGCAACGATCGCGCTCGGCGCCTGCCGGTCCCCTGCCCGGGCCGTGCCATCGGCTTGCGGCCGGCCCGCCGGCGGCCGGCCGGCGGCCAATCATCGGGAGGCGGGGCGATGATTGGCGTGGACAGCGCGGATGGGCGCCGATAGCGTCGTCGCGGATGATCCGCGCGAGGCCGCAGGGCTGGCGTGGCAAGCACGCTCAACAGGGAGCAGGACCGATGCGAGGCGTGAACCAGAGACTGCTCATGGCCGGCGCCGGCGTCGCCGCGCTCGGCCTGGCCTTTGCGCCGGCGGCGCAAGCCCAGGAGACCGTGACGCTGTGGAGCCATTGGGCCGACCACCAGACCAAGGTGGCGTTCGTCGAGCAGGCGGCACGGAACTTCGAGGAAAAGCACCCCGACACCAAGGTCGAGATCACCTGGTATCAGAAGCCCCCGCTGTACGCGGCGCTGAAGACCGCGCTGCGCGCCGGCGAGGCGCCGGATGTGTTCTATTCCGAACCCGACCAGGTGGAGTACATCGACAACGGCTTTCTGTTCCCGCTCGACGACACCCTGGACTGGAACAACGTCGAGGCCTGGGCGCGCGACGTGTGGACCTTCGACGGCAAGACCTACGGTCTGCCGCTCGAGACCTTCACGGTCGAGCTCTATTACAACCGCGATCTGATGAAGGAGCTCGGCATCGAGCTGCCCGAAGGCGGCCAGGTCGACCAGACGACCTTCAAGGAGATCGTCAAGGCCGCCGCGGATGCGGGCATCACCCCGATCGTGCAGGGCGTCGGCGACCGCCCGTATCCCGGCGCCTATCTGACCCACGAGCTGCTCCTCAAGAAGCTCGGCAAGGAGGACTACGGCAAGCTCCTGAACGGCCAGCTGTCGTTCCAGGACGAGCGGGTGCGCGACGTGTTCGCCTACGTCAAGGAGCTGGTCGATCTCGGCGCCTATCCCGAGAGCTTCACCACCCTCAAGCTCGGCGAGTCCCACTACTACTTCCACACCAACCCGGGCGGCCTGATGTTCCCGATGGGTAGCTGGTACACGAGCCGCGCGTTCAACCCGCCCGACGCTGGTGGTCAGCCCGAGGACTTTCCGCTCGGCATCATGCAGGTTCCGGTGCCCGATGGCGCCGCCTGCCCGACCTGCAAGACCACGGCGGTCGGCGGCAGCTACTCCGTGAATGCCGAGTCCGAGCATCCCGAGCTCGCCGCCGCGCTCGTGAACGAGATGACGAGCCTCGACATGGGCAATCTCTGGCTCGGCACGGTGCTGGTGCAGACCGGGGTCAAGACCGATCCGACCAAGATCACCGGCGAGTACGCGCCCTACTTTCAGGAGCTCGCCGCGATCAACGCCGATGCCGACTACTTCATCGGCATTCCCCAGCATCACATGCGGGGGCTGTGCTCCGAGACCTTCGAGCAGGTCATGAACACCGCTTTCCCGGCGGGCCTGATCGAGGTCGACGAAGCGCTGGAGGCGATGGATACCGCCTGCTTCCAGGGTTGATCGTGCCGGCGGCCCGGTGAGGCGTCAGCGCGCCGCGGCCGGGCTGCCGCACCGCGGTTCAAGCGCGCCCATGTCGACAGCTCTGGCCGGACGGCGGCCGCTCCCCACCTTGCTCCTGCGCTGGCGCACGCGCCTGCCGCGCGACCCGACCCAGGCGTCGTGGCGGGTGTTGATGCTGTTCCTGACCCCGGCGTTATTGATGTATGCCGCGTTCACCGCCTATCCGGTCGTGCGCACCTTCTACAACAGCCTGCATCTGATCAGGCCACGCGGGCAGAACGAGTTCGTCGGACTCGCCAACTATGTCGAGCTGCTGACGAGCGATGCGATCTTCTGGAAGGCGGTCGCCAACACCATGACCTGGGCAGGCGTGGCCCCGCTGATCGATGTCGCGACGGGGCTGCTGCTGGCGCTCTGCCTGTACGCCAGAGTGCCGCTCGCGCGCTTCTTCCGCGTCGCCTGGTTCACCCCGGTGCTGATCTCGTACGTGGTCGTCGCGATCCTGTGGATGTGGATCTACAACTACGATTGGGGCATCGCCAACGCGCTCCTGCGCGCGGTCGGTCTCGGCAGCTTCGCCCACAGCTGGCTCGGTGACCCGAATACCGCGCTGTGGGCCCTGATCTTCGCCCACGCCTGGAAATGGGCCGGCTTCAACATGGTGGTCTGCCTGGCGGCGCTGCACGCCTTGCCCAGGGAGGTCGTGGAGGCGGCCGAGCTCGACAACTGCGGCTGGCTCAGGAAGCTCTGGTTCATCATCATCCCGATGATCCGGCCGACCCTGGTCAACCTGCTGATCCTCGCGTTCATCGGCAAGATGAAGGTGTTCGATCTGGTCTGGATCATGACCCAGGGCGGGCCGTTGTGGTCGACCGAGACGGTATCGACCTACGTCTACAAACGCGCCTTCCAGTGGAACACCTTCGATCTCGGCTACCCTTCGGCGATCGCGAGCGTGTGGTTCGTGGTGGTCCTGGCGTTCGTTCTGGGTCTGAGCCTCGTGTTCCGCACGCGGGACAAGCTGGAATACTGAGCGATGGCGACGCCGCAGGCGCTCCGGCAGGCGCTGCTTCTGATCGCGCTCTCGCTGTACACGGCGTTCGCGGCCGGCCCGTTCGTGTGGATCGGCAGCATGTCGCTGCGCACGACCAGCGAGATCAGCGCCGACCCCTATGCCTGGCCGGAGACGTTCCACTGGTCGAAGTTCCCGACCGCCTGGGTGCAGTCCAACTACGGCACCTACTTCTGGAACAGCACGATCGTGGTGGTGAGCGCCGTGATCGCGCTCACCGTGATCGGCGCGATGGCCGCCCACTGCCTCGCGCGCTACCGCTTCGCCGGCAACCGGCTGATCTTCTTCATCGTGTTCAGCACCATCATCTTTCCGCCGCAGATCACGATCATCTCGCTGTTCCAGGTGCTGGTGGAATATGGCCTGTTCAACTCGCTGCTCGGGCTCACCCTGGTCTACGTCTCGATCCAGCTGCCGCTCACGATCTTCATCCTCGAGGGCTTCTTCGCCCGCCTGCCCCAGGACCTGTTCGACGCCGCCAAGCTGGATGGCTACTCCGACTTCGAGATCTTCTGGCGGATCACGCTGCCGATCGGCCTGCCCGCGATCGCGACCACGGTGATCTTGAACTTCATCCACCTGTGGAACGAGTTCCTCTATGCCGTGGTCCTGATCACCGAAGACGACAAACGGACGTTGCCGCTCGGCATCCAAAAGTTCATGGGCGACCAGCTCGAGGACATCGGCATGATCGCCACCGGCCTGATGATCGCGATCGTGCCGGTGATCCTGATCTACGCCCTGTTCTCCGAGCGGCTGATCCAGGGCATGACCGCCGGAGCCGTCAAGTGAGGCCGCGCCGGCGCAGGGGCGGAGGCGACCGGTGGCGGTCGTGACGCTCGATCGGCTGTGCAAGCGCTACCCGGGCAGCGGCGAGCTTGCGGTCGACGATGTGAGCTTCACCGTGGCCGATGGCGAGTTCATGGTCCTGCTCGGACCGTCCGGCTGCGGCAAGTCGACCACGCTGCGCATGATCGCCGGGCTGGAGTCGATCACCTCCGGCACGCTCACGATCGACGACCACCTCATGAACCCGGTCCCGGCCAGGGATCGCGACATCGCCATGGTATTCCAGTCGTACGCGCTCTACCCGCACATGAGCGTGCGCGACAACCTGGCGTTCGGGCTGCGCCGACGCAACGTCGCCCGCATCGAGATCGTGCGCCGCGTGGCCGAGGTGGCCGAGATCCTGGGGCTCGTGCCGTTCCTCGAGCGCAAGCCGCACGCCCTCTCCGGCGGCCAGCGCCAGCGGGTGGCGCTTGGCCGCGCCATCGTGCGCGATCCCAAGGTGTTCCTGTTCGACGAGCCCCTGTCCAACCTGGACGCCGCGCTCCGGGTCAGCACCCGCAACGAGCTGATCAGGCAGCATCAGCGGCTCGGCGCGACCATGATCTACGTCACCCACGATCAGGTCGAGGCGATGACCATGGGCACCCGGATCTGCATCATGAACCATGCCCGGCTGGTGCAGATCGGTCCGCCGCTGGAGGTCTACCGCCATCCCGCCGACACCTTCGTGGCGCGGTTCCTCGGCAACCCGCCGATGAACCTGCTGCCGGGCGTGCTCGGCGGCGGCGCAGAGGTGCGCCTGGGCGCGCACACCCTCTCGCTCGCCGGACACGACCTGGAGCCGCTCGCCGCGCACCGCGGGCAGCCGGTCGTGGTGGGGATACGGCCCGAGGATCTCTACGACCTCCGCCCGCCGACGTTGGCCCACGCCACCGAGCTGCCGGCCGAGGTCACCGTGGTCGAGCCGCTCGGCGCCGAGACCCTGCTGCAGCTCCGCGCCGATGGGCTCGCCGACGAGATCACGGCGCGGGTGGGGCGGGAGAGCGATGCTCGCGTCGGCGACCGGCTCGAGGTCACCGTCGATCTCGGCGCCGTCCATCTGTTCGATCCCGAGACCACCGCGGCCATCAGCTCGGCAAGGCCGGCCATTCGATCGCCTTCGAGGGCGCTCGCGGAGCGCTGACCATTGCGGGCCGGACCGGAGCGCCTGCCCGGCGCCGCCGGTGTGAGCTAGATCACTGGTAGCCTGGCGCACTTGGCTTATCGTGCCCTGGTTATGGTAGACTGCCGCCGCCTGAAGGTTCGGGAAGTGGGGCGTCGCCACGCACGGGATGCGAGCAATGTCGGGGGAAGGCAGCTCACCTTCGGCCGCGGCCGGGTGTCTGGAAATGGCCGACACCGCGAGGGTCGCGACGACGCGAGGCCGCCGCAACATCGTGCTGCTGTCCGACGGCACCGGAAACAGCCCGGCCAAGCTCAACAAGACCAACGTGTGGCGGCTGTATCAGGCGCTCGATCTCGGCGACGACGACCAGATCGCGTTTTACGACGATGGCGTCGGGACGTCCGGCTTCCGGCCGCTCCAGATTCTCGGCGGCGCGTTCGGCTGGGGCCTGTCGCGCAACGTCCGGGACCTTTACGAGTTCCTGTGCCGGCACTACCGGGACGGCGATCACATCTACATCTTCGGATTCAGCCGGGGCGCGTTCACCGCGCGCACGCTGGCCGCTCTGATCGCCCAGTGCGGCGTCCTCGACTGCAGCAAAGCGGTGCCGCGGCGCGGCAACGAGGAGATCCGGCTGAACACGCACGCGGGGCTGAAGGCCGGGGTCAAGCTCGCCTACAAGTGCTACCGCCGTGGCTACGACCACGCGCCCGTCGCCCGGGTCACCCGGTGGCTGCGGGACCTTCTGCTAGGGCCCATCCCGTCGCCCGAGGCGTTCCGGCGCGACTACGGTCTCGCCGCCACGATCAGGTTCGTGGGCGTGTGGGACACGGTCGATGCCGTGGGCCTGCCGGTGGACGAACTGTCGACGATGATCGACCGCATCTTCTACCCGCACCGGTTCCCCGATCAGGACCTGTCGCCTCGAGTGGAGCGCGCGTGCCATGCGATCGCCATCGACGACGAGCGCTACACCTTCCATCCGGTGCTGTGGAACGAACCGGGCGCCGCCGATTCCGAGCGCATCACGCAGGTCTGGTTTGCGGGCATGCATTCGGACGTGGGCGGCGGCTATCCCGACAACGATCTGGCTCACCTCTCTCTGCGGTGGATGATCGGCCAGGTCAGGTTCGATCCGAACCGCGGCGACGGGCTGCGCTTCGATCAGGACAGCCTGCGCGCGATCGAGCACCGGGCGCAGCCGCTTGGCAAGATGCACGATTCCCGTCGCGGCCTCGGCGTCTACTACCGCTACAAGCCGCGCCACGTCGCGAGCCTGTGCGACGATCGCGACAACGGCGTCCGGATCGCCGAGCCGAAGATCCACCAGGCCGTGTTCGAGCGGATCGCCGAGAATACCACCGGCTACGCCCCGGCCGGCCTGCCGCAATCGTACCGGGTGGTGGATGCGCACGGGTCGGAGCTCGATCCGGACACATACGAATCCGCGGCGGAGCGCCACCAGCGCGCGCAACTCCTCGAGCGCGCCCAGGACCACATCTTCTGGCGCCGGGTGCTCTACTACATGTTCGTGTTCGTCACCCTGGCGCTCGTCTTCATGCCGTACTACCGGCCGCCGATCCGGGGCGCGGAGCCCGAGGGTTGGCTGGAGACCCTGCTGTCCTGGGGGTTCGGCTGGATTCCCGCGTTCCTCCCCGGACCCCTGGGCTCCTGGGCCAGCTATTGGACCGACGCCTGGATCCAGTCGGCCCTCTGGTTCCTGATCCTGGCCGTCTTCTACGGCTGGCTGCTGTGGCACAGTCGCACGATCGACGGCCACATCCACCGGTTGAGCGCGGTCGCCTGGTGGCACGTGAAGCGATGCCCCGGGGCGAAGCCGGCAATTCCCGGGATCGGGATCTTCGAGAAGGTGGCCAAGCGCTGGTGCAGCTCCACCAGGCTGCAGCGCTTCCACAGGCTCAGCGTCAAGGTCGCGGTGCCGGTCCTTGCGGTCGTGGTCGCCGCCTACCTGACCCTGGGCACAGCCTACCGCGTCGCTTACCACATTCCTGAGGTCGGCGACGGCGTGTGTCAAAAGTGGCTCGAAGCGCACGGCGACGACAACGAGGAACCGCGCCCGCGAGGTCCGGCCGCTTGGAGCAAGGACATTGAGTTTGACACCCGCAGCCCGTGCATCGACACCGGGCTGACCCTCTTCGCGGGCCGGAGTTACGTGATCGAGGTGACCGACCAGAAGGACTGGAAGGACGGGACCTACGCCGCCGCAACGACCGGGCTGTCGGGTCTCACCCATCTGTTCCACCCGGCCTTCGTGGCGGGCGTCCCCAGCCGGCGCAGCCTGTTGCTGCCGTGGTTCACGCTGACCGGCGAGATCGGCCGCGATTCCGGATACACGTTCCCGCTCAATCGGGAGCGGGTCGTCGTCAGGCCGAGCCAGACCGGGCGTCTTTACGTGTATGTCAACGACGCCATCAACAGCCTGGGATGGGCGCTCGACTTCGACCTGCAGGCCATCGACGGCTTTCCGCTCGACGACGACGAGCGGCAAAGCGGCAGGAGCGCGGCCTGGTACGCCTACTACCTCAACAATGGCGGCACGGCGACCATCAGGATACGGCCGGACCGGTGAGCGGCCCAGAGGAGCCACTGGGTTCCGCGGCGCGCCTCACTCCCGAGTGGATTGCCGATTCTGCTGTTGACAGCGTCCCCTCAGCGGCGCACCGTCGACTAGTTTGCGTCTGGTTGGAACCAATGGCCACGGTCGGCGCGTTTGAGGCGAAGACGCACTTTGCCAGCCTGCTCGAGCGGGTGGCGAAAGGCGAAGAGATCGTGATCACGAAGCACGGCACGCCGGTCGCCAAGCTCACCCCCGTCAGCGGCGTCAGCCGTGAGCGGACCCGTGCAACGATCGCCCGACTGAAGGAGTTTTGCCAAGGCCAGACCCTGGGCGGCCTGTCGATCCGTGAGCTGCGGGACGAAGGGCGCCGGTGACCCCCGTCCTGGTGTTGGATGCTTCGGTCGCGCTCGCGTGGTGCTTTGCCGACGAGGCGACGCCAGCCGCCTGGCAGGTGTTGAGCCGTCTCGAGTCGGAATCGGCAACAGCACCGAGTCTGATGGTGCTGGAGGTCGCCAACATCCTTGCCCTCGCCGAACGGAAAGGGCGAATTACCGCGGCGCCGGTCGCCGAATTCGTGAACCTCATTGATGCGCTGCCGATCGAAATCGACGAAGAGACGACCGCGCGGGCGCTCAAGCAGGTGCTGGATCTGGCGCGCTCCGCGCGGTTGACCGCCTACGATGCGTGCTATCTCGAACTCGCTATGCGTCGCGGACTTCCCCTGGCGAGCAAGGATGCCAGGCTGCGCGAGGCTGCGACAAGACTGGGCGTGGCCTTGCTGGGAGCTTGAGAGACGCGCCGCCGACTTCAGTCGGTTTCCCCGGCCGCGGCCGCGCGCAGGCCGTCGAGCGCGATCTTCAGCAGCTCCGGATCGGCCGGGCTGGTGGGATACACCAGGTAGGCCGGACGGCGGAAGGTGGCGGCGCCGCGCACCCGGTGCAGGCGGCCCTGCTCGACCAACGGCCGCACCGTCGATTCCAGGAAGTAGCCGGAGCCGCCGTTGTCCAGGATGTGGCGCAGGCCGATCGCGCCCAGGCCGACCGAGATCGCCGGCGCCATCATCTCGGGATAGGCCTGGCTGTGCGCGGCGCGAAAGTCGTCGCCCCAGTGGACGAACACGTAGTCCTCCTGCCAGTCCGGGGTCACGCTGCGCGGCTCGCTCGACACCAGGACCAGCTGCTCGTCCAGCAACGGCTCGATCACGAAGCCGGGCATGGTGCGGGGCACGTAGATCACGCCGACGTCGAGCAAACCATCCGCCAGCCCGCGATTGACGCTCTCCGAATAGTCGGCCTCGATCTGCAGGGCGACGTCGCTGGCGTTGGTGCGCATCCAGCGCAGCCAGCTCGGGATCAGGCGCTCCCACAGATTGACCTGAATCCCGAGGCCGAGCGCGGTGCGCAGCCCCTCGGGCAGGGCGATGCGCTGGCGCGCCTGCTGCCAGGCGCGCACCGCGGTCAGCGCATAGCGCTGGAACTGGCGGCCGGCGGCGGTGAGCTCGGCGCCGTTGTGGGCGCGCACGAACAGGCTGCGATCGAGCTGCTCCTCGAGGGTCCGGATGCGCGCGCTCACCGTCGACTGCGTGACGTGCAGGCGCTCGGCGGCGCGGTTGAAGTTGCCGGTCTCGGCGATCTCGAGAAAAGTGCGCAGGTGCTCGATGTTCACGGCGGCCCTGATGATCGAGAAACTCGATCATTCTACTAAAGAAAATTCGCTTTCCAAGGTTGCCTTTGCGACGCAGCTTGGCACCGCCGAAAGCAGGTCGTGAGGTTTCGCGATGTCCAGCCACGCCGCGTCGATTGTGATCGAGCCGCCGTCCGGGACCACGCCACGGCCACGCCGACCGCAGGCCGTGGTCGACATGGCCGACCTCGCGCCCTACGCCAACGACCGCCGGATCGTGGGCGCCACGAAGGGCCCCGGCGCCGTCCGGGTGGCATGGGACGACGGCGAGGTCGCGGATTTCCATCCCTTGTGGCTGCGCGCTGAGTGCGCCTGCCTGGAGTGCCGCAGCCGCGTCACCCTCGAGCGCACGTTCGACCACTTCGGCCTGCCGCTCGACCTGGACGCGACCGCGGTCGAGGCGACCGGCGAGGGGGCGTTGCGCCTGGTCTGGTCGCACGGCGGCCACGTCAGCCTGTTCGATCCCGGCTGGCTGTGGTCCAGGGCGCGGCCGCAGGCCGATGCGGTCGCCCCGGCGCCCTGGGGCGTGGACCTCGCGGGCAAGCTCCCGATCTTCGAGCATGGCGCGATCATGGCCGACGATCGGGCGCTGCACGCCTGGCTGGTCGCGTTGCGCGACGTGGGGCTCGCGCTGCTGCACGGCGTGCCTCTGGCCGCGGGCGAGGTCGAGCGCGTCGCCCGGCGCATCTCGCTGCCGCGCGATACCAACTTCGGCGCCATCTTCGACGTGATCACCAAGCCCGATGCCAACAGCAACGCCTACATGACGATCGAGCTGCCGGGCCACGTCGACCTGCCGTCCCGAGAGTACCAACCCGGTTTCCAGTTCTTCCACTGTCTGGACAACCAAGCCACGGGCGGCGAATCCACTTACGTCGACGGCTTTGCCCTGGCCGAGCATTTGCGCCGTGAGGACCGGGAGAGCTTCCGGCTGCTGTGCGACACGCCGATCGGCTTTCGCTTCTACGACCGCGTCTCCGACTACGTGTGGCGCGCTCCGGTGATCGGCCTTGGGCCGAAGGGCGAGGTACGGGAGATCCGCTTCAACCCTTGGCTGACCGAGCCGCTCGACGTCGCGCCGAAGCGTTTCGCTGCGGTCTATGGTGCGCTGCGCCGGTTCGACGACCTGACCCGGGATCCCCGCTTTCAGGTCCGGATCCGGCTCGCTGCGGGCATGATGTCGGCATTCGACAACCGCCGGGTGCTGCACGGCCGGGCGGCGTTCGACGAGCGCGGCGGCCGGCGCCACTTCCAGGGCTGCTACGTCGAACGCGAGGAGGTGACCAACCGGATCCAAGTGCTCGAGCGGGACTTGTGATCGATCACGCGTAGGTTGGGTGGAGCGAAGCGCAACCCAACGTCCCAGCCGTCCGAGTCACCGAGTTGGGTTTCGCCGGCGGTTCACCCAACCTGCGATTCTGTCCGCCAGGCCGCCCCGAGGCGAGCGTCAGCTTCCGGTATAGGGATCGTAGGTGCCGAAGCTCCACAGGTGCCCTTCCAGGTCGCGGACCGAGTATTCGCGGGCGCCGTAGTCGGTGTCCTGAAGTTCGCGCACGATCTCGGCGCCGGCCGCCTTGGCGCGCGTATAGTGGGCGTCGACGTCCGAAATGCAGACGTAGATCCCCTGATCGACTTGGTCCCACGGATTCGTCGTTGCCTGCGGATCGCCCTTCGAGTTCAGCATGACCATGCCGGCTCCGATCTGCAGCTCGGCATGGTCGACCCTGCCGTTGTCGGCCGGAGCGACAAAATGCTTCTCGAAGCCGAACGCTTTCGCCAGCCACTCGATGGCGGCCGGCGCGTCCCGGTACCTGATCGCGGGAAAGATGTTCGGGTGGTCGGACACGAGTGTGCTCCTTTCGATGCGTTACCCGGCGCACTCTGGAGCCGCAGCCAGCTGCTGGTCTTGTAAGGATCTTACCCCGACCGCGCGCTGGGTTGGCTGGTCGGCCGCGCGCCCCAAAGAAGGATGATGCCGGGCAAACCAAGGTTCAACCTTGTGAGCCTGGTATCAGGCCGGTACTCCTCGCGCACGATTCAGAGCTCGCGCTGGTCCGTCGTCACGACTCCCGAAGCCACGGCGCCTGTCCCAGAAAGCCTCGTTCGGTGTTGGTGGCCCTTATCCGTGCGTCACGTCAAGTGAGGTGATGTCTGCGTGCACGAACGCCAATCGCGTTGATCTACTCGGGACCAAGCAGAGGGTGCGTGAGCCAGCCGTACGGCCAAACCTGCGATGCTGGGCCAGTGGTGCGAGATCAGGCAGCGCTCCTTGGTTCGATCGCGTCGATCCGATCGCCCAGGCGCTGCTGGGCCAGGTCGAGCTCGTAGGTCTGCTGGAGATTGAGCCAGATCCGCGGGCCTGTGCCGAACCAACGACCTAGGCGAAGCGCCGTGTCGGCCGAGATGTTCCGCTTGCCTGTCAGGATCTGGCTGATGCGGTTGGGCGGGACATGGATCACGCGGGCCAGTTCGGCCGCGCTCATGCCGAGCTCGGTCAGTTCGTCCTGTAAGAACTCGCCAGGGTGAATGGGCTCACGCGCCACCTTTCCCTCCATTCAGTGGCAGTCGACGATCAGGGCGTCATGCGCACCGTCTTCGTGCCACGCAAAGCAGATGCGCCATTGGCGATTGATCCGGATGCTGTACTGCCCACGTCGGTCGCCGACCAGGGCTTCGAAATGCTTGCTGGGCACCATGCGAAGCGCCGGTAAGCTGTCGGCAGCATCGAGAATGCGCAGCCTCTTCTCAGCCTGTCTGGCGATGGCCTGGAAGCGCGGAACACGCTCACCGTGGAACAGCCGCTCGGCGCGCTTGTCCTTGAAGCTGCGTATCCTGCGACAGCATAGGCGAAAGTACGCGATACGTCAAACGTACTGATTTTCGGGGTAACTCAGACGCCGCTTTGTGGTAAACGCGATCCCGCCAAAGTTGGTGGTGGTGGGACGAGACGTCGGTTGGCCCGAGCCGATACGCAATACGTCTGCCAGAGCTGCGGCGCGGTCCACGCCAAGTGGGCCGGGCGCTGCGACGCCTGCGGCGAATGGAACACGCTCGCCGAGGAAAGCGCGCCGAGCCCGGTGCCCAAGGGGCTGCGCGCCGGCGCCGCCAGGCGGCTCGAGCTGGTCGGGCTGCAAGGCGCCTCGGCGGGACCGGCGCGCCTGTCGACCACGATCGCCGAACTCGACCGGGTGCTGGGCGGCGGTCTGGTCCAGGGCTCCACGGTTCTGATCGGCGGCGATCCGGGGATCGGCAAGTCGACGCTGGTGCTGCAGGCGGCGGCCGCGCTCGCCATGGCGGGCGCCGAGGTCGCCTACGTCAGCGGCGAGGAATCGATCGACCAGATCCGGCTGCGCGCCGCCCGTCTGGGGGTCGCCGGCGCCCCGGTGCAGATGACCGCCGCAACCTCGGTCCGCGACATCCTGGCGACCTTCGATCACCCCCAGGCGCCAGGGCTCGTGGTGATCGACTCGATCCAGACGATGTTCGTCGACAACGTCGAGGCGGCGCCCGGCACGGTGACCCAGCTGCGGACCAGCGCGCACGAGCTGATCCGCTTCGCCAAGCGCCGCGGCACCGCGCTCCTGCTGATCGGACACGTGACCAAGGACGGTCAGATCGCCGGGCCGCGGGTGCTCGAGCACATGGTCGACGCCGTGGTCTATTTCGAAGGCGAGCACGGCCACCAGTTCCGGATCCTGCGCGCGGTCAAGAACCGGTTCGGCGCCGCCAACGAGATCGGCGTGTTCGAGATGGCCGAGCGGGGTCTGGTCGAGGTGCGCAATCCTTCGGCGCTGTTCCTCGCCGAGCGCGAGGCCGGCGTGTCCGGGGCGGCGGTGTTCGCCGGCATCGAGGGCTCGCGCCCGCTCCTGATCGAGATCCAGGCGCTGGTCGGGCCGAGCCCGCTCGGCACGCCGCGGCGCACCGTGGTCGGCTGGGACGGCGCGCGCCTCGCCATGCTGCTGGCCGTGCTGGAGACCCGGTGCGGGCTTGTCATCGGCGGCCGCGACGTTTATCTGAACGTCGCTGGCGGCCTGCGGATCGCCGAGCCGGCCGCGGATCTGGCGGTCGCGGCCGCCCTGGTGTCGTCGTTGTTCGATCGGCCGGCGCCCGCGGCGGCGGTGTTCTTCGGCGAGGTCGGACTGGCCGGCGAGGTGCGGGCGGTCAGCCAGACCGAGACGCGCTTGAAGGAAGCGGCGAAGCTGGGGTTCGAGCAGGCCGTCCTGCCTGCCGGCGGCCGCGGCCCACCAGGGTCGGCGAACGACGGGCTGCGCATCCAGGAAATCAGGCGATTGAGCGAATTGCACGACCTCCTCGGCGGTGACCAGGGCGCTTCAAACGCCGCCCTCGGCGACTGACCGATCGCGTCGGAGCCCTCTTGGTCCATGCCGGACGTATCCCTGACCGCGTTCGACGTCGCTGCCCTCCTGGTCGTCGGTCTGTCGGTGCTGGTGGCCTGGCTGCGCGGCGCGATCCGTGAGATGCTGACGATCGCCACCTGGCTCGGCGCCGGCGTGGTCGCCTTCTATGGCTTCCCCTATGCCCGCGAGCTTGCAAGGCGGACCATGGAGACGGAATGGCTCGCCGACGCGACGGCATTGTGCGTGGTGTTCGTCGTGCCCCTGATCGGCTTCAAGGTTGCGGCTGCCGTGCTCGCCGACCACATACCGGGCGGGCACGTCGAGACGGTCGATCGCATCGCCGGCGCCGCGTTCGGATTCGCGCGCGGCGCGCTCGTCGTCTGTCTCGCCTATCTGGGCTTGACCATCCTGGTCGCCCCGGAGGACCATCCGGATTGGATCAAGAACGCCATCGTCCTGCCCTACGTCGAGGACGGCGCCACCCTGTTGAACCGGCTGATGCCCGAGAATGTCGCCGCCCGCGGCCTGGGAGCCGCCCTCCTGGTGCCGCGCCACGGTCATGCGCTGCGAGCGCTGATCCAGATCGCGCGGCTCCCGGTGAGATCGTGACCAGGCATCGCGTGTTCGATGCCGACAAGCTGCGCGAAGAGTGCGGCGTGTTCGGCATCTACGGCAACGACGAGGCGGCGGCGCATACCGTGCTCGGGCTGCATGCCCTGCAGCATCGCGGTCAGGAAGCGGCCGGGGTGGTCACCTTCGATGGCCGGCTGTTCCACAGTCACCGCGTACTCGGTCTGGTCGGCGACCACTTCAGCAACGAAGCGGTCATCGATGCCCTGCCGGGACATGCCGCGATCGGCCACGTCCGCTACTCCACCGCCGGCGCGCCGCTGCTGCGCAACGTCCAACCGTTGTTCGCGGACTTCGCGTTCGGCGGCCTGGCGCTCGGCCACAACGGCAATCTCACCAACGCGCTGACCTTGCGCCGGCGGCTGGTCGAAGAGGGCTGCCTGTTCCAGTCGACCTCCGATACCGAGGTGATCATCCACCTGATCGCCCGCTCGCGCCAGCCGACCGTGGTCGAGCGCCTGATCGACGCGCTGCGCGAGGTCCAGGGCGCCTACGCCCTGATCGCGCTCTCCGCCGATGCGATCTACGGGGTGCGGGATCCGCTGGGCATCCGCCCGCTGGTGATCGGCGAGCTCGAGGGCGCGCCGATCCTCGCCTCCGAGACCTGCGCGCTCGACATCATGGGCGCGCAGTTCGTGCGCGACGTCGAGGCGGGCGAGGTGGTGATCGCCACCAGGGACGGGACCCGGAGCATCCGGCCGTTCGGCACGCCGGCGGGGCGGTTTTGCATCTTCGAATACGTCTACTTCGCGCGGCCGGACAGCGTGGTCGACGGCCAGAGCGTCTACGAGGTCCGCAAGCGGATCGGCGCCGAGCTGGCGCGGGAGGCGGCGGCGCCCGCCGACATCGTGATCCCGGTCCCGGACTCCGGCGTGCCGGCGGCGATCGGCTACGCCCAGGCGGCCGCCCTGCCGTTCGAGCTCGGCCTGATCCGCAATCACTACGTCGGGCGCACCTTCATCGAGCCGTCGGATCGGATCCGCCATCTCGGCGTCCGGCTCAAGCACAACGCCAATCGCTCGACCGTGGCGGGCAAGCGGGTGGTTCTGGTCGACGACTCGATCGTGCGCGGCACCACGTCGACCAAGATCGTCGCGATGGTGCGCAATGCCGGGGCGACCGAGGTGCACATGCGCGTCGCCAGCCCGCCGACCATGCATTCGTGCTTCTACGGGGTCGACACGCCGGAGCGGGCGCAGCTGCTGGCGGCGCAGAACGACCTCGAGGCCATGGCCCGGATCATCGGCGTCGACAGCCTCGGGTTCCTGTCCCTGGACGGGATGTACCGGGCGGTGGGGGGCCGGCGGCGGGACGCCGTCCAGCCGCAGTACTGCGATGCCTGCTTCAGCGGCGACTACCCGACCCTGCTCGAGGACCTCGGCCGGGGCGGCAGCGCCGATCAGCTGTCGCTGATGCTCGAGGACCGGTGAGCTGCCGCGACTGGCCGGCCGGATCGCCCTGATCACCGGCGCGAGCCGCGGCCTCGGCGCGGCGCTCGCGCTCCGCTTCGCGGCCGAGGGCGCCGATCTGATCCTGGTGAGCCGGACGCCGGGCGCGCTCGAGGAGGTCGACGACCGGGTGCGCGC
>JBOHKK010000004.1:0-53902 GCA_050729115.1 Geminicoccaceae bacterium
CCGACTGCCCCGGCCCTCACCCGAACCTCGCCCATCCCGCCATGCCCGTCACCACCACTCATCCGTCTCCATCACCAGCACCCTCCCGCCGCCCCATTACCCGGACAGGCTCCTAGCCGGGAGCGCGAGCCGTGGACCCGACGGCGTGGGACCCGATCGTCTGGGACTGGATCAACCTGGTCGTCCGCTGGATCCACCTGATCACCGGCATCGCCTGGATCGGCGCGTCCTTCTACTTCATCCATCTGGACGCCAGCCTGCGCCGACCGGACGGCCTGCCCGCGGGCGTCGGCGGCGAAGCCTGGCAGGTCCACGGCGGCGGCTTCTACCGGATGCAGAAGTACCTGGTCGCGCCCGCCGCGCTGCCCAAGGAGCTCACCTGGTTCAAGTACGAGGCGTACTCGACCTGGCTCAGCGGCTTCGTCCTGCTCGGTCTGATCTATTACCTGAGCGCCGACCTCTTCCTGATCGACCCGGCGGTCCTGGCGCTCCCGGTCTGGGCCGCGGTGCTGATCAGCGTGGTCTCGCTGGCGCTCGGCTGGGTGATCTACGACCAGCTGTGCAAGTCGCGACTCGGCGACAATACCGCGTTGCTCTGCGCGCTCGGCTTCGTGTTCCTGGTCGCGGCGTCCTGGGGGTACACGCAGGTGTTCTCGGGCCGCGGCGCCTACGTCCACGCCGGCGCCCTGATCGGCACGATCATGGTCGCGAACGTGTTCTTCGTGATCATCCCGAATCAGAAGATCGTGGTCGCCGACCTGATCGCCGGGCGGACGCCCGATCCGGCGCTCGGCGAGCAGGCCAAGCAACGCTCGCTGCACAACAACTACCTGACGCTCCCGGTGCTGTTCCTGATGATCAGCAACCACGCGCCGCTCGCCTTCGAGGCGCGCTGGAACTGGCTGATCGTGGCGGTCGTGATCATCGTCGGCGCGGTGATCCGCCACTTCTACAACATGCGTCATGCGGGCAGGCCGAGCCCGTGGTGGACCTGGGCGGTCGCGACCGCGGGCATGGCGCTGGTCGTGTGGCTGAGCGCGGCGCGACCGGCCCTGGAGGACGTGGCGGCCACCCCGCAGACCGCGCCTCAGCCGGTGAGCTTCGCCGAGGTCGAGAACATCGTGCTGTCGCGCTGCAGCATGTGCCACGCCGCGGAGCCGTTCTGGGAGGGCATCGCGGCGCCGCCCAAGGGCATCCGGCTGGATACGCCCGAGATGATTCGCGCGCATGCCCCCCAAATCCGGCTCCAGGCGACTCTCACCCATGCCATGCCGCCCGGCAACATCACCGCGATCTCGCCCGAGGAGCGGCAGATCCTGGCCGCCTGGATCGCGGCCGGCGCCCCGACCGAATGAGCGCGAGCGTGGCCGAGCATCCGGTGCGCAACGCCTTCGCGACGCCCACAGGTGCTCTTGATCTGCACGCCAACGCCCGCGTTGCGGTCATCGCCGGGCCTGACCCGGCGATCCATGGCGCATCAGGACGCTGGCGTGGCGTGGGTTGGGCTGTGGATGCCCGGGTCGAGCCCACGGCTGTCCGGTTTAACCTTTCGTTCACCGTTGAGATCTACGGTATCTCTGCTCGACGGACCATGCGATCCTGGGAATCCGTGCGCCTCTGCGCCGACCGCCGGCCGGGATTCCCACGGTCGCATGGACCATCCGAAGGAGGAGTTGACCGCAAGAGGGTTAACCTTCGGTTAATCTCTCGACGCGCCGGACTCCTGCCGAACGTCGCCGCGGCGCTGGCATTCGGCCGCTCATGGCGGCGCTCGACCGGACAGCCGTGGGTCGAGCCCGGGCATGATGGTGTTTGGCTCCGGTCCCTTCTTGACGGTTTTGGCCGGAGAACGGCATGAGGCCGCCGAACACCCGGGCGGTGCGCGGCCGCCTCCTGGATTTCCTTGACGATCCAACGGCGGTCGGCGCGACGGCCAGCCACCGCCATTACTCAGATGGCCTGCTGATCATCGAGGACGGTCGGATCGCCAAGACCGGCGATGCGGCGGCCCTGCTGGCGGAGCTGCCGCCGGGCACGCCGGTCGACGAATACCGGGACTGCCTGATCCTGCCGGGCCTGATCGACACCCACATCCACTACCCGCAGACCCGGGTGATCGCGTCCTATGGCGCCCAGCTTCTGGAATGGCTGAACAAATACACCTTCGTCGAGGAGCAGAAGTTCGGCGATCCCGCTCATGCCGGCCGGATCGCGCGCTTCTTCCTGGACGAGCTGCTGCGTAACGGCACCACGACGGCGGTGGTCTACTGCACCGTCCATCCCGAATCGGTCGAGGCGTTCTTCGCCGAATCCGAGCGCCGCAACACGCGCATGGTCGCCGGCAAGGTGCTGATGGACCGCAACGCCCCCGCGCCGCTCACCGACACCGCCGATCGCGGCTACCGGGAGTCCAAGGCGCTGCTCGAGCGATGGCACCGGCGCGGCCGCCAGCTGTACGCCATCTCGCCGCGCTTTGCGGTGACCTCGAGCCAAGCCCAGCTCGAGGCCGCGGGCGCGCTGCTGCGCGAGCATCCGGACGCCTGTCTGCAGACGCACCTCGCCGAGAACCGCGACGAGATCGCGACCGTGCGCCGGCTGTTCCCGAGCGCGAAGAGCTACACCGACGTCTACGACCGCTGCGGGCTGCTCGGCCCGCGCTCGATCTTCGGCCACTGCCTCCACCTCGCGGATGGCGAGCTGCAGCGCCTGTCGGAGACCCGCTCGGTCGCCGCGTTCTGCCCGACCTCGAACCTGTTCATCGGCAGCGGCCTGCTCGACCTCGCGCGCCTTTGCGACCCGGCGCGCCCGGTGCGCGTGAGCCTCGCGACCGACGTCGGCGGCGGCACCAGCTACTCGATGCTGCGCACCGCGGCCGAGGCTTACAAGGTGCTGCAATTGCAGGGCCAGAACCTGCCGCCGCTCGATGCCTTCTACCTGATGACCCTCGGCAACGCCCGCGCGCTCGGCCTGGAGGCCGAGATCGGCTCGTTTGCGATCGGCAGCGAGGCGGACGTCGTGGTCCTCGACCCTTGCGCCACGCCGGCCATGGCGCACCGCGTGGCGGCGATCGGGGACGATCTCGATGCCACCTTGTTCGTCCTCATGACGCTCGGCGACGACCGCGCCGTCCGCGCCACCTACGTGCTGGGCGAGTTGACGTCCGCCGCGCCGTGATCGAGCCCCGGCGCTCGCCAGCGCCTACATGCGATTCGATCTTCCCAATAGGCTAGCGATCTCTCCGGCACGCGGAGGTGGCGCGCCGGGCTTCAATGCATTCCAATCGGCTTCCGGCTACCACGCGCGGCGTGCCACTGAAAGGGCGTTTACCTAAGCATCGAGAGGGCGCTCCCGAAAACCACGCCGAGACTCACAAAGAAGAAGACATAGCTCAGTTCTAGAACCGCGATCTGCTCACGTGGCTCCTCCGGAAGGACCAGGTCCCACGCGATCCCCAGCATTAGCGCAAACAACGCACATGCGATTACTGCCCCACCAGTCGCCAACAACGGGGGGGGTGCGCGCAGCGGAACCCTGACGCGCGCTGGATCTCATCGTGAAACGGCCTATCATGTAACTGCACAGGCCGGAAACCAACGCCAATAAGGCCGCGTCTGGCAAGAGCTCTTCCCGGATGTCCGGATTAATAAAATGCAACAGGCCAAGCCTATCTAGAATGAACGGATTCACTCCGCTACCAAGTGAACTGGCCAGTGCCTCGCCAATTGTGCGCCAGACATCTTTCATCAGGAAGGATCTGGGGCTGGAATCAAGTCCCAGATTTGTTCGCCACTCAGATCTCGGCTGCCGCCATTTATGGTATATACTCCTGCGGACCCAATTGCGGCCAGCTCGGCGGCCCCATCCCAGACAAATACTTGAGCCGGCTCCACTACAACTTCCTTGTCAGTTGGGACTGATACTTCTGCTGTTCCGAATGATTCCAGATAAATCGGCTTTTCAAAACCATAAACGAAATACTGGGAGAACTCCGGAGTCTTTGTCATATTCAGATGCAATGACAGATCGTTCTTGCCGTTATTCACGAACTTGTACTTTAACAAAGGCATATCCAAAGTGTCATCAAATTCCGACGTTATTTTGAGGTCCGATAGTTCTGAATTTCCATATTTGTCCCTGATATCCACATGGACATGCGATACAAGCGACGACAGAGAGGCGTTTTCCAACGGGGCCGCACCAGACCCTGTTGCATCAGCTGTTTGCTTCTGGTCTGGCTTGTACACTTTGGTGTCGTACGGGTTATCAGACGGCCCATAATGAAGTGGGCCGGTTTCAAGATATTGACTCATTGGACCCACATCAGGAGGGCAGTTTGATCGAATGCATCCCGCCGGGATGCTCCTTCTGAAGAATTCAGCCACCTTCCAACTTATTCTCAATACTTCTTTTTCTTGGTGGTTCGTCACGCTATAATCATAACAGTAATGCGGCGGTGACCCATTATGACCTCTCTTGATCAAGTATGGCAGCGAAGACCAGGTCAAGGGGTTCTTATCGCCGCCTCGCTCTGCGGTGGCGGCTGGATCGCCTCCACACGCGCACTCGGCCTCTCCAGCTTCGCACGTGACTTCAGTCGACAGACCCCCCCGCGTACACCGGAACTAGTGTCAGAGTGAGCGCCAGCAGCGCTGTGAGACTGAACCTAGCGGTTTTGGCGATGTCGAACCTGTCCAGGTTAGCGTCCCCGAGCTTCGAAGTCGACTTAGAGAAGCGATGAGCGATCATTGTCAGCTCCAGCCGCGCCGTCCCATTAGACCCTACTCCTCAAATTTGCCCGATGGATGCTGGGCAATCTCGGAGGCTACCTCGCCCAACAGCAGCGGGCAAGCCCGACTCGCTCATTATCAAAAGGATCCGCACGCGTTAAAGGAGGTCGTGATTCGTCGCGACCTGCATCTGCTGGTCAAGGAGAAATCAGCAGCGCCGTGGAGCCGCGCGCGGCGGTGAGGCCGCCGACCACCGATCAGACGCTCCGAGCCAAGGCCCGATCGGTGGTCTTGAGCACTTAGCTAGTTGGTTACAGGGCCGGCGGCGCGCGCTCAGAACCGGACGCCGAAGTTCAGACCGCCCCAGAGGATGCCCTCGTCCCAACTCGAGTTGCGGAACTGGTAGTCGTAAGCCACCGATGCGCGCATGGCGACGTTTTCCAAAAGCGTGATGTCCAAGCCGATCTCGGGTCCTGCCACGAGGCCGTCCTGCACGCCCCTGCCGTACACGCCGCCGAAGTTGGCGCCGAGGATCGGCCGCACGATGCCCAGATCCGGCGCGAACTCGAGGGCCGCCACGGACCGTCCGGTCAAGCCGTCGCTATCGCCGTTGAAGCTCCACAGGACTCCCTGCTTGAGCGAGATGCCGCCGAGGAAGCCGGGTAGCACGCTGAACACGAGTTGCGCCCCGACGAGGTCGTTCTCGCCGCCGTCGTCGGTTTCCCCGAAGTTGTGCCCGTAGAGGGGGCCGATCGTGAAAGCGAACGGGCCCGGCTCCTCCTCGGGCCCCGCCTCGGGTTCCACCTCGACGGGTCGCGCCTCCGCCACCGGTGCCGGCGGCGGTGGCTGCGGCACCACGATCTCGACCCGACGGTTGCGGGGCTCGCTGACGCCATCCGCCGTCGGCACCAGCAGGTCCTCCTCGCCGCGGCCGACCGTGGTGATGTCGGTCGCCGGCACACCGCGACGGATCAGCTCGTCTGCCACCATGTCGGCGCGCCGCTCCGAAAGCTGGAGGTTGTACGCCGCGGAACCGGCGGTATCCGTATAGCCGGTGACCACGACCCGTGCGGCGCCGGCTGCCTGGTACGCGTTGGCGGCGTCGGCGACCGCCTGCGCGCCCTCGGGCGTGAGCGTCGCCTGATCCGTCTCGAAGAAGACCAGGAACGTTTCGGGCTCAGTTGGCGTGACCGTGGTGGCTTCAGAAGGCTGTTGGGCATATGCCGTCGGCACCAACAGGGCAGAGAGCAGAAGTCCAGCGAGAAGTCTGTTCATCTGACGTTTCCCCTCTAAGGCGCCCGCAAATAGGGCCTGTGAGAAACGAGCTACGATCACGCAGGTTCCAGACGTGAGCTGATCTCTCGAGACGAGCCGTCGTTTGTTGCGCCGAGATCACAGTTCGTCAGCACCTGTAGTTGTATTGTGTGGCGAGGCGTAAGCCCAATAGATCGTCGGCATCGGATCTGCGGAATGGTGTGGCTGCGGAACGCAGCAGGCCGGCAGCGGGCTCGTGGCGATTCGCACCTCGAACGGGGTCGAGGAAGCGGCGGCGCAGGTTGCCGGTGACGGCCGACGTCGTTGGCGCAGCCGTTGCAGGAAAGCGCCGCATTCGGCGATCGAGCTGGTCGAGAACACGGCGCCGCCGGGCGGGCTGGAACCGGCTGGTCAGGGTCCTAGATAGGAGGTCAGGGCCGATCTGCGCCTGCGACGGAGATGGGTCATGCTGGCACCGAAGCGCGAGGGACACCACGATCGGCGCCGCAGGTCGAGCGGCGGAGGCGCATCGCCGCCCGCGCGGCTGGTGGCCACGCTGTGGCGGCAGCTGGAGGCTTGGCGGGCCGCGCGCGCACCGGCGAGGTGGCGGCCGCGCAAGGTGCGCGCGGGGGTCGTGGTCCTGGCCCTCGGGCTCGGCTCCTACGCCGCGATGGTGGCGCTCATGTGGCTGACGTTCGCGCGCACCGGCGAAGAAGCCTCCGTGATGCTCGTCGTGACTTTGGTGTTCGCGGTCTTCGCCGTCGTGCCGCTGCTCATCCTGCGGCTCGCGCGCCGGGATGCCCCTGCCGATGGGGTCTCGTTCCGCGAGTACCTCGAGCGCAGCATGGACACCCGGACCGGGCCGTTGAACGGGCGCGCGGCGCTCGCCCAGATCATCGCCGTGCCGGCGCTTTTGACGGTCTGTCTGGTCGGCATCACCATCGCGCTGACGCTCGCGCGCTGAGCCGCACGCCGCGGACCGGAGTGGCGGTGTCGGGTTCCGCCTTCGGCTCGCCCCCTACCCACCTTGTTTTTGCGACCCGAGATGTTTTTGCGACCCGAGATCCGGGCGCAAACGGCGCTTTCCTTGATCCTGAGACCGTGGCATCATGCCCGCAGTGACAGGCGAATAACGCTTTCAGTTCGCGCTGCCGTGGCGCCGGTGATCAAGCCGCTCGCGGGGGCGACTCGATTTGATATCGACGCCGGACTTCAGCGGACACGCCGCATGCATACCATGCAGTCTCGCCGCGATTTTCTCGCCACACTATCGGCGGCCGCCGCCGGGAGCGTCGTCGGCATCCGGACGACGCTCGCCGCCGAGGGGCCGCCCGAGACCACCACGATCCGTCTCGGGAGGCTCCGCAGCCTGTGTCTTGCGCCTGAGTACGCCGCCGAGGAGCTGCTGCGCGCCGAAGGCTTCACCGACATCCGCTACGTGCCGGTGGGCGCGGGTATCCCCGCGTCGGAGAAAATCGCCGGTGGCGAGGTGGATTTCAGCCTGAACTTCGCGGCGCCGCTCATCGTCTCGATGGCTGCCGGCGCGCCGATCACGGTGCTGGCCGGGGTGCACCCCGGCTGCTTCGAGCTGTTCGCGCACGAGCCCATCCGCAGCATCACGGACCTGAAAGGCAAGAGCGTGGGGGTGCCCGGCCTGCGTACCGGCCTGTATATCTTCGTCGCCAGCATGCTGACCTATGTGGGGCTCGACCCCAATCAGGACGTGCGTTGGGTCACAAGCCCGTCAGTCGAACTGATGGAGCTGTTCGCCGCCGGTAAGATCGACGCTTTTCTCGGATTCGCTCCCGTCCCCCAGCAGCTGCGCGCCCGCAACGTCGGCCACGTCATCGTCAACAGCTCGGTCGACCGCCCCTGGTCGCAGTACTTCTGCTGCATGCTGGCGGGCAACCCAGGGTTCATCGAGAAGCATCCGATCGCGACCAAGCGCGTGCTGCGCGCGATCCTCAAGGTCACGGACCTTTGCGTCGCCGAGCCCGAGCGCGTCGCCCGACGTCTGGTCGATGGCGGCTTCACGCCGCGCTACGACGACGCGCTCCAGACGCTCACCGAGGTCCCCTACGGGAAGTGGCGGGAGTACGACCCCGAAGACACGATCCGGTTCTATGCGCTGCGCCTTCATGAGGCGGGCATGATCACGGCCACCCCGCAGAAGATCATCGCGGACGGCACGGACTGGCGCTTCCTCAACGGGCTCAAGCGCGAGCTGAAGGCGTGATTGACCAACCGGCGTTCGCGCCGGCCCGATACTGAAGAATGGAGACTTCCTATGCAGATCAGGCAAAGTCGCCGCAATATGCCCATCATTCAAAGTCGCCGCGGCTTTCTCACCAGCCTGTCCGCAGCCGGCGCCGCGGGCGTTCTTGGCGCAAGGACCTCGCTCGCCGACGAGGGGCCGCCGGAGACGACCACAATCCGCCTCACCAAGGTCGCTGGTATCTGCATTGCGCCGCAGTACGTCGCTGACGAGCTGCTGCGTGCCGAGGGCTTTACCAATGTTCGCTACGTGGCAACGCAAGCGGGCTACGGCCAGTCGGAGAGCATCGCCCGCGGCGAGGTGGATTTCAGTCTGAACTTCGCGGGGCCACTCGTCATTCCGATCGATGCCGGTGAACCGATTACAGTGGTGGCCGGTGTGCATCCAGGATGCTTCGAGTTGTTCGGCAACGAAAGCATCCGCCGCATCACGGATCTAAAGGGCAAGAGCGTGGGGATGCAGGCCTTCGGCTCAACTCCGCACGTGTTCGTGACCAGCATGGCCACCTATGTCGGGCTCGATCCCGTCAAGGATATCAACTGGGTCACGAGTCCCTCGGTCGAACCAATGCAGCTCTTCGCCGAGGGCAAGATCGATGCGTTCCTCGGCTTTCCCCCTGAGCCCCAGGAACTGCGCGACCGGAACATCGGCCATGTCATAGTGAACAGCGCGGTCGACCGTCCATGGTCGCAGTACTTCTGCTGCATGCTGGCGGGCAATACGGGCTTCATCAACAAGCATCCAGTGGCGACCAAGCGCGTGCTGCGCGCCATCCTCAAGGCCACTGATCTTTGCGTCTCCGAGCCGATGTGGGTCGCGCAGCAGATGGTCGATGAAGGGTTCACCGCTCGGCTTGATTATGCGCTCCAGACGCTGAACGAGGTCCCGTACGGGAAGTGGCGGGAGTACGACCCCGAGGACACGATGCGATTCTACGCGCTTCGGCTCCACGAGGCGGGGATGGTCAAATCGAGCCCGAACAAAATCCTGGCCGAGGGGACCGACTGGCGCTTCCTGAACGAGATCAAGCGCGAGCTGAAGGCGTGAGCCATGCTGCCGGCGCTCGGGCCGACCCCCGAGCATAGTGAGGAGGCTTCTGGTGCAGCTCATACAGAATCGTCGGGATTTCCTAGCCAGCCTGTCAGCGGCGGGTGCCGCAGGCGTCCTTGGCACCCGGAGATCGTTCGCCCACGAGGGGCCGCCGGAGACGACCACCGTTCGCCTCTCGAAGATCCCCGGGATCTGCATCGCGCCGCAGTACATCGCCGAGGAGCTGCTGGCTGCCGAAGGCTTCACCGACGTGCAGTATGTGGACCTGCCCGCGGCGATCCAGCACGCCGGGCTGGCGCGCGGCGAATTCGATTTCAGCCTGCACTTCGCGGCGCCCCTCGTGATCCCTCTCGATGCCGGCGAGCCGATCACCGTCCTGGCGGGCGTGCATCCCGGGTGCTTCGAAGTTTTCGGCAACCAATCCGTCCGGCGCATCACCGACCTCAAGGGTAAGAAAGTAGGCGTACAAGCTTTGGGTTCATCTCCGTACGTGTTCTTGACCAGCATCGCCGCTTACATCGGGCTCGATCCTGCGAACGATATCGACTGGGTGACCACGGCCCCAGCCAGGCCGATGGCTCTCTTTGCTGACGGAAAAATCGATGCCTTCCTTGGACTGCCACCTGAGCCACAGGAACTGCGCTCTCGGAAGATCGGGAACGTGATCGTGGACAGCGCGATCGATCGACCGTGGTCGCAGTACTTTTGTTGCATGCTCGCGGGCAATACGGACTTCATCCACAAGTATCCGGTTGCGACCAAGCGCGTGCTGCGCGCCATCCTCAAGGCCACCGATCTCTGTGTCACCGAGCCGGAGCGCGTCGCCCGACGTCTGGTCGATGGCGGGTTCACGGAGCGATACGACTACGCGATCCAGACGCTCACCGAGATCCCTTACGCGCAGTGGCGGGACTACGACCCGGAGGACACGATCAGGTTCTATGCGCTGCGCCTGCATGAGGCGGGCATGGTCAGGTCCAGCCCCAACAAGATCATCGCGGACGGCACCGACTGGCGCTTCCTGAACGAGCTCAAACGCGAGCTGAAGGCGTGAGCCGGCAAAAGGGCGGACGGGCCGACCCCCAAGCATGACGAGGAGGCTTCTGGTGCAGCTCACACGGAATCGTCGGGATTTCCTCGCCAGTGCGTCGTCAGCCGCGGCCGCCGCTGCCGGGGTCTTTGGCGCCCGCGGATCGCTCGCCGACGAGGGGCCGCCGGAGACGACCACGGTTCGCCTGAGCAAGATCCCCGGCACCTGCATCGCGCCGCAATACGTCGTCGAGGAGCTGCTGCGCGCCGAAGGCTTCACCGATGTCCGCTACATCGCAGCGGAAGCGGGCCGTCACTCCGAGAGAATGGCACGCGGCGAGCTGGATTTCAGCTTGAACTTCGCGGCGCCCCTGGTCCTCTCGATCGATGCCGGCGATCCGGTCACGGTCCTGACGGGGGTGCACTCGGGGTGCTTCGAGCTGTTCGCGGACGCGCGCATCGGCAGCATCCTGGACCTCAAGGGCAGAAGTGTGGGCGTGCAAGGAATCGGGTCCATCCCGCACATCTTCCTGGCCGTCATGACGACCTATGTCGGGCTCGATCCCGTCAACGACATCAATTGGGTGACGAGTCCGTCGGTCAAGCCGAAGGAGCTGTTCGCCGACGGTACGATCGACGCTTTCCTGGGCTTTCCGCCCGAGCCTCAGGAGCTGCGCGCTCGCAATATCGGCCACGTGATTCTGAACAGCGCGGTCGACCGGCCATGGTCGCAGTACTTCTGCTGTCTGCTTTCGGCCAGCACGGACTTTGTCCATGAGCATCCGATCGCGACCAAGCGCGTCACACGCGCCATCCTCAAGGCGACCGACCTCTGCGTTACCGCGCCCGAGCGCGTCGCCCAAATGCTGGTCGATGGCGGGTTCACCGAGCGCTACGACTACGCGCTCCAGGCACTGAGTGAAGTCCCCTACGACCGTTGGCGCGAGTACGACCCCGAGGACACGATCCGGTTCTATGCGCTGCGCCTGCACGAGGCCGGCATGATCACGTCCACTCCCCAGAAAATCATCGCCGAGGGCACCGACTGGCGCTTTCTGAACGAGCTGAAACGTGAGTTGAAGGCCTGAGCGAGTCGCTCGGCCGTCCGGTCAGGACGCAATGGCGGCAGCGCCATGTCCTGGCCCGGCGGTCGGCGGCTGGGCGCCGCCGGGGCGCGCCTCGAATCGCTCGATGAGCGCCGCTGGGCGCGCACCGCAGAGGTGTGAAATCTAGCCCGCGTACTTCGACACAAACGCCGCTTTCCTCAGACGCCGGGCCGTGACATCATGCCGCGTTCATATCGAATGTGAGTAGGAACGCGCGCTGCCGTGGCGGTGGCGCTATAGGCGTTTGCGGGAGTGACCGTTTTATCCACCGGCGCAACTTCAGAAAAGGAGGCTTTGATGCAGATCCGACAGAAGCGCCGCGATTTCCTGGCGAGTGCGTCCTTGGCTGCGGCCGCCGGCGTCCTCGGAACTCGGAGGTCGCTCGCCGACGAGGGCCCGCCGGAGACGACCACGATCCGGCTGGCCCGCATCCCCGCGATCTGCGTCGCGCCGGGCTACATCGCCGACGCCCTGCTGCGCGCGGAAGGCTTCACCGACATCCAGTACCTCCCGATATCGCACGGCAACGCCGTCGCCCGCGGCGAGATCGATTTCCACCTCGAGACCGCGGCATGGGTCGCCTCCAACATCGATGCCGGCGAGCCGATCACGGCGCTGGCGGGGGTGCATGGCGGCTGCTACGAGCTGTTCGCGCACGATCCCATCCGAGCCATCACCGACCTGAAGGACAGGCGGGTCGGCGTCCCCCAGACGCTCGGCTCGAGCGGGCATCTGCTCCTCGCGAGCATGGCGGCGTACGTGGGCCTCGATCCGCACAGCGACATCGACTGGGTCACCAGCGACAGTGGCGACTTCCTGGAGGAGTTCGTCCGAGGTCGGGTCGATGCCTTTCTCGGCTTTCCCCCCGAGCCGCAGGAGCTGCGCTCCCGCAACGTCGGCCGGCTGATCCTCAGCACCACCACCGACAGGCCCTGGTCCCAGTACTTCTGCTGCACGGCGTATGGCAGACGGCACTTCGTCCGCACTCATCCGATCGCCACCAAGCGCTACCTGCGCGCCATCCTCAAGACGGCCGATTTCTGTGCCGCCGAGCCGGAGCAGGCCGCGCAACAGCTGGTCGATGCGGGGTTCGCCGGTCGTTACGACTACGCGCTGCAGACGCTGAACGAGGTCCCCTACGACCGCTGGCGCGAGTACGACATCGAGGACTCGATCCGGTTCTACGCCCTGCGGCTCCATGACGCCGGCATGATCGGATCGAGCCCCAACAAGATCATCGCTGAGGGCACCGACTGGCGCTTCCTCGAAGAGCTCAAGCGCGAGCTGAAGGCGTGAGCATATTCGGAAGCCGAACTGTACACAGCGGGGAATTTCTCATGGAGATCGCGCAGACCAGACGCCGCTTCCTGGCCAGCCTGTCGGCGGCCGGCGCCGCCGGGGTCCTCGGCCCGCGCACATCGCTCGCCGACGAGGGGCAGCCGGAGACGACCACGATTCGCTTGAAGCAATCGGCCGCCATCTGCTTCGCGCCGGCGTACGTCGTGGAACCTTTCCTGCGCACTGAGGGCTTCACGGACATTCAGTATGTGGATGCCGGCCTTGGCCTTCCGTCGGGCGAGATGCTGGCAAGGGGCGAGCTGGACTTCGACATCACGTTCGCCGGAACCGTCGTTCATCATCTGGATCTGGGCCGGCCGGTGACCGCGGTCGCAGGATTGCATGTCGGCTGCTACGAGCTGTTCGCGCGCGAGCCGATCCGCAGCGTCGGCGACCTGAAGGGCAGGCGCGTCGGCGTCCACGCCTTGCGCTCGAGCGGCCATCTGTACCTCTCGATCATGGCGACCCATGTCGGGCTCGATCCGCACGACGACATTGAATGGATCACCAGACCTGACGGCAACGCCTTGAAGCAATTCGTTGCCGGAGAGAGCGACGCCTTCCTCGGCTTCCCACCTGAGCCGCAGGAGATCCGCGCCCGCGGTTTCAATCGCGTGATCCTCAACACGATCACGGACCGGCCCTGGTCCCAGTACTACTGCTGCATGATCTACGGCAACCGTGCCTGGGTGCGCCATCATCCGGTCGCCACCAAGCGCTTTCTTCGCGCCGTCTACAAGGCTGCCGCGTTCTGTGACGCCGATCCGGAGGCCGCCGCACGACAGCTCGTCGATCGCGGGTTCGTGGAGCGCTATGACTACGCGCTGCAGACGATCCAAGAAGTACCGTACGACCTTTGGTACGAGTACGACCCCGAGGATACCATGCGCTTCTTCGCGCTCCGCCTGCACGAGGCGGGGATGATCAGCAAGGGCCCCAACGCACTGATCGCAGAAGGGACCGACTGGCGCTTCGTCAACGAGCTCAAGCGCGAGCTGAAGGCCTGAGCCATGTTGGCAGCACTGGTCACAATACTCGCGCTCCTGACCAGCCCACCGCTGGTCCAGGCGCATGAGGCGGCCGAAGAAGAGGCGCAGCGGTTACCCACGCTGGGGGCGGCGCCCGAATTCGCTCTGATCTCCCAGGACGGCGAAGAGGTCACGCTCGAGGCATTTCGCGGCAAGGTCCTCGCGGTGACGTTCATCTATACCTCGTGCTCCGACGTCTGCCCCATGCTCAGCGACAAGCTGGCGCGGGTGCAGGACGCGCTGGGGCCGGATTTCGGCACCAGGATCGCGTTTTTATCGATCACCGTCGATCCCGAGCACGACACGCCCGAGGTACTGAAGGAGTATGCGGAGGCGCTCGATGCCGACCTCGCGGGCTGGAGCTTCCTCACCGGTGAGCCAGCCGCGATTCGTGACGTGGCGCACCGCTACGGCGTGGCCGTGGCCAAGGCGGCGGATGGCCAGGTCGACCATACGCTGCTGACCACGCTCATCGACCGGCGCGGCATCATGCGCGTGCAGTATCTCGGCTATCGGTTCGATCCGGAGGAGTTCCGCCACGACCTCCTCGACCTGCTGAACGAGCCCTGATGCGCCTCCGGAGTCTTGCGGTCGACCTGGTCTCGCGCGTGCCGGCGCGCGTCCAGACCAAGCTGCTGGTCGCTTTTCTCGTGATGGTGGCGTTCCTCATCCTGCTCGGCGCGGTGGGATTGCAGGTGCTCAGCGGCATGAACGCGCGCACCGAGGAGCTGATCGAGCTGCAGCGCAAGATCACGGCCTATCGGCACGTCCAGCACGATACCACCCGCCAGCTGTACGGCGTTTCCTCCGCGCTCTTGTCCCCGGACGAGCGGGTGCTGGACGGGATCCTGCGCCAGCTCAGCCAGTTCGGCTACGACCTGGACCGGCTGCAATACGTGGCGCAGGACGAGGTGGATCTGCTCGCCGAGGTCCGGCAGGACTACGACCGCTTCATCGGGATCGTGACCCGTGCGGTGGAGCTGGCCCGCGCCGGCCGGGACACCGAGGCCCGGCAGGTGCAGTTGAGCGAGGCCGGGCCGCTCGCCGATCGGCTCGAGCGCCTCACCAACCAGCTGGTGAACGTGGCCGAGGCCGACATGCTCGAGCGGATCGAGGCGAGCGAGCGGGCCTATGACATGTCGCGCATGGTCGTCGTCGCCTTCGCGCTGGGCAGCATCATCCTGGCGCTGGGCCTCGGCTATGTCTTCTCGTGGTCGATCGTGCGGCCGCTCACCCGGATCGCGGCGCGACTCCGCCAGGTCGCCGCCGGCGAGTTCACCGAGCGCGTGGCTGTCGCCAACCGCGACGAGCTGGGCGTGCTCGCCGCCGACCTGAACCGGACGTGCGACGAGCTGGCCCGTCTGTACGGGCAGCTCCAGCGCTCGGTCAAGGAGCTGGAGACGCTCAGTGAGGTCAGCCGGGAGATCAGCTCGACCCTGGAGCTGCAGGCGGTCCTCCGCGCGATCGCCGCACACGCCATGGCGCTGGCCGAGGCGAACGCGGGCGCCTTTTGCGCCTATGACGAGGGGGCCCAGGTCTTTCGGCTCCAGGCGACCCATGAGCTGGACGCGGAGGTCGTCGAGGCGCTCACGCAAAGGCCGGTGCGGCTCGGGGAAGGCGCCATCGGCCTCGCCGGCCTCCGGCGCGCCGCGGTGCAGATCCCGGACATCGACAGCGAGCCGGGCTACGCCCTTTACGACGTCATTCGCAAGCCCGGGTATCGCGCGCTGCTCGCCGTGCCGCTGCTGCGCGAGGACAGCCTGGTCGGCGGGCTGGTCATCTGCCGGAAGGCGCCGGGAGCCTTCGCCGCGGAGACCGTCGATCTCGTCCAGACGCTGGCCAACCAGTCGGTGCTGGCGATCGAGAACGCCGAGCTGTTCGAGGAGCTCGAGCGCAAAGGCCAGGAGCTCGCGGCGGCGAGCCGGCACAAGTCCGAGTTCCTCGCCAACATGAGCCACGAGCTGCGCACCCCGCTGAACGCCGTGCTCGGCTACGCCGAGCTGATCCAGGACGGCATCTACGGCGAGGTGTCGGCGAAGATGCAGGGCGTGCTCGAGCGCATCCAGCAGAACGGCCGCCATCTGCTGGGCCTGATCAACGACGTGCTCGACCTGTCCAAGATCGAGGCCGGGCAGCTCACGCTCGCGCCGGTCGACTACTCGATGCGCGAGCTGGTCCTCGATGTGGTGAGCGCGACCGAGGCGCTGGCCTCCGAGAAGAAGCTCGCGCTCGAGGTCGAGGTCCCGGCCGATCTGCCCCATGGCCGCGGCGACGAGCGCCGGCTCACCCAGGTGCTCCTCAACCTGGTCAGCAACGCCATCAAGTTCACCGACGCCGGCTCGGTCAGCGTTCGGGCAAAGGTCGATGACGGCAGCTTCCTGGTGGCCGTGAGCGACACCGGGGTCGGCATCGCGCCCGAGGACCGCGCGCGCATCTTCGAGGAGTTCCAGCAGGTGGACAGCTCGAGCACCCGCAAGAAGGGCGGGACCGGCCTGGGCCTTGCGATCGCGCGGCGCATCGTCGAGCTGCACGGCGGCCGCATCTGGGTCGAGTCGACCCCGGGCCAGGGCTCCACCTTCGCCTTCACCCTGCCGCTCAACGCCGCGAAGCAGGTAATAGCCGCATGACCAAGCGCATCCTCGTCGTCGAAGATCAGGAGGACAACCGGCGGATCATCCGTGATCTGCTGACGAGCGCCGGCTTCGAGCTGATCGAGGCCGTGGACGGCGAGGCCGGCGTGCGCCTTGCCGAGACCGAGCGCCCGGACCTGATCCTCATGGACATCCAGCTGCCCGTGCTCGACGGCCACGAAGCCACGCGTCGGATCAAGCAGAACCCCGAATTGCGCCACATCCCGATCATCGTGGTCACGTCGTATGCTTTGAGCGGCGACGACGCCAAGGCAATGGCGGCCGGGTGCGATGCCTATGTGGCGAAGCCCTTCAGTCCGCGCCAGCTGCTCGCCACGATCCGCCAGTTCCTGCCCGAGGCGCGAGGCTAGTGGAGCGACCCCGTCGGCTGCTTCCTAAGTCACCCCCGGGCTGTCCCCGAGATCGCCGCCACTTTCTGTCACCCTCGGGCTCGACTCGATACTGTTCGATTAACCTTGCGTTCATTATTGGGCCCGCAGGGTGGTCCATGCGATCCTGGGAGTCCGTGCGCCGCTGCGCCAACCCGCGGCAGGCATTGCCACGGTCGCATGGACCAGCCGAAGAAAGAGTTGAACGCAAGAGGGTTAACCTTCGGTTAATGTCTCGATCCGACGGATTGCTGCCGAAGCTCGCCGCGGCGCTGACATTCGGGCGGCTCACGGCGACGTCCAACCGGACAGCCGTGGGCTTGACCCGAGGGTCCATGTCCGCGGCGTTCGAGCCGACTCGCCGTTCGAACGCTGGCCTCCCGGGTCCTCGGGCCCAGAAGGATGTCCGGGCATGACCATGATGCTCGGGTCACGGCGTTAGGATTCGATCCGTGCGACAACCGCCGCGCATTCTGGTGGTCGACGACAACCCGGCGAACCTCGAGATCATGGAGGCCCGCCTCGTCCGGCAGGGCTACGAGGTGGTCACGGCCAAGGATGGCGACGCGGCGCTCGTCGCGGCGCGGACGCAGACGCCCGATCTCATCCTGCTCGACGTCATGATGCCGGGCAAGGACGGCATTCAGGTGTGCCGGGAGCTCAAGGCCGATCCCGGCCTGCCGTTCATGCCGATCATCCTGGTCACGGCGAAGGCCGATCCGGACGACATCGTGGCCGGGCTCGATGCCGGCGGCGACGAGTACATCACCAAGCCGGTCGACCATGCGGCGCTCATCGCGCGGGTGCGCTCGATCCTGCGGATCAAGGCGTTGCACGACACCGTCCAGGAGCAGGCGGGCCAGCTCGAGACGTGGGGCCGGACGCTCGAGCAGCGGGTCGCGGCGCAGCTCGCCGAGATCGAGCGGCTCGGCGCGCTCAAGCGTTTCCTGTCGCCGCAGGTCGCCGAGCTGATCGTCGCCGGCGGCGAGGAGCGCCTGCTCGAGAGCCACCGCCGCGAGATCACGGTGGTGTTCTGCGACCTGCGCGGCTTCACCGCCTTCGCCGAGACCAGCGAGCCCGAGGAGGTGATGGGCGTGCTCAGGCAGTACCACGAGGCGCTCGGCCAGCTGATCTTCCGCCACGAGGGGACCGTCGAGCACTTTGCCGGCGATGGTGTCATGGTGCTGTTCAACGATCCGCTGCCCTGCCCCGACCCCTCGGCGCGCGCGGTGCGGATGGCGATCGCGATGCGCGCGCGCATCGCCGAGCTCTCCGAAGACTGGCGCCGGCAAGGCCACGAGCTGGGCTTCGGCGTCGGCATCGCCCAGGGCTACGCCACGCTGGGAACGATCGGCTTCGAGGGCAGGTACGATTACGCGGCGATCGGCCCGGTCGCGAATCTGGCCTCGCGCCTGTGCGACGAAGCCAGCGATGGCGAGATCCTGATCAGCCAGCGCGCTCTTGCGGCGCTCGACGACCTGGTCGAGGCCGCGCCCGTCGGCGATCTGGTCCTCAAGGGCTTCACGCGTCCGGTCACGACGTATCGGATCCTTCGCCTGGTCGCGCACTGAGCGCGCCCACAGCGCACCGGCCCGGTTGGCCGAATTTGGCAAGCGAGCGTCGTTCCGGGAATTGACCGCCGGCGGCCGCCCCACCAGTGTCGTCACGTTGGGCGCGACATCGTATCGGGAGGGCGGCAATGGCGAATCCGAGCAACGGCGGCGGGCTGCTGGAGCGGCTCGAGGCGGGCCCGGTGATCTGCGCCGAGGGCTATCTGTTCGAGCTCGAGCGGCGCGGCTACGTGCAGGCGGGGCCCTACGTGCCCGAGGTGGTGCTCGATCATCCCGAGGTGGTGCGCCAGCTGCACCGCGAGTTCGTCCATGCCGGCTCGGACGTGGTCGAGGCCTTCACTTACTACGGTCACCGCGAGAAGCTGAAGGTGATCGGCAAGGAAGCGATCCTCGAGCCGCTCAACCGCCAGGCGCTCGCGATCGCGAAGGAGGTGGCCAAGGAAAGCGGCGCCCTGTTCGCCGGCAACATCTCCAACACCAACGTCTACGAGCCCGAGGATGCCGAGTCCCACCGCCTGGTGCGCCGCGCCTTCGAGGAGCAGATCGGCTGGGCGGCCGACGCCGATGTCGACTTCATCATCGGCGAGACCTTCGGCTGGCCCGGCGAGGCGCTGATCGCACTGGAGGAGATCAAGAAGTCGGGCAGGCCCGCGGTGCTCACCATGGTTCTGCACAGCCGCGGCGTCACGCCCGATGGCGTGAGCATCGAGCAGGCGTGCCAGCAGCTCGAGGCGGCGGGCGCGGCGGTGGTCGGGCTCAACTGCTCCCGCGGCCCGGCGACCATGCTGCCGGAGCTCGCGAAGATCCGCAGCGCCGTGTCGTGCCACGTCGCGGCCCTGCCGGTACCTTACCGGACCACGCCCGAGCAGCCGACCTTCCAGTCGCTGCGCGACCCGGGCTGCAGCTGCATTCCGGGCGACCGGCCGTTCCCGGTCGCGCTCGACGCGCTCACCTGCAACCGCTACGAGATGGCCGAGTTCGCCAGGCAGGCACTCGCCATGGACGTCCGCTACGTCGGCGTGTGCTGCGGCGCCGGGCCCCATCACATCCGGGCGATCGCCGAGGCGCTCGGGCGCACCCCGCCCGCGAGCCGCTACTCGCCCGACATGTCGCGCCACTCGTTCTACGGCACCGACCCGAAGATCAGCCAGCGCTACCGGGAGCTGGCAGCCGAGCTGTAGAGCGCCGTACGGGACCGCCGACGCGCGCTTTGGCCTTCGGCTCGCTGATACCGGGCTCACACAAGTTCCAACCTTCGTGCACCCGGCATCATCCTTCTCTTGGGCGCGGCCGGCCGACCAACCCCCGCGCGCGGCACCGACCGCGAAGGTCGGGGCTTCGCAGGTCGTCATCAGGCGGCGCCCGATGGATCACGTCGTTGGGCTCGGCCTTGGCTCACCAACCTATGCTTACTGCCGGCGAGACGACGTCAAAGGTGTGCAGGTCAAGAGAATATTAAGCTTCTTGTAGTATTTTGTAGTCACCTTGACAAAAGGCCATGCGGCCTGTGTTAGCCTGCGCGCGGGTGGCGTGCGAGGCGAGGTGGTGCCTGACCCTGCTCGTCGTCATCCGCCGGGTCGGGGCCGTGCTCGCGGAACGCACACAACGGCTGGCTGGTCGCTCGCGGTGCGTGGCCATGGGGGGCCGCCACGCCTTGCCTGGGACCAGGAACCCAGCCTCGGATCGCGGCATGAACGTCCTGCCCAGCTCGATGGGCGCTTGGTGAGCTACCGTGACGGACATCACCTCGCTTGTATCTGAATGACACTTCGGTAATAATTGACCTCACCGAAGGGGTTAATCCAACCGCAGGTACCGCCTGGGGAGCGCCTTGACACTGTTTGATGAAGAATTAGAGCGCCTTCTGCCTCGAATCTACGAGATCGGGTCAGGTAACTGGGACCCACTGCTTGACGAAATTAAGCAGTATCTTGAGGGCTGCGCCATCGCGGTCATATCGCATGACTTCAGGCATAACCTAGGGTCGATCCCTTTCGCGAGCGGGTACAACCAAGAGTATCTTCGTTCATATGCACTATACTATGCTCGTGAAAACGCGTGGCTGGCCCGTGAACGCGATTACCGGGCTCCGGGAACCATCCACATCGGCGAACACCTCGTACCAGAGTATGAGCTAGTAAGGACCAAGTTCTATACCGAGTGGCTACAGACTTGCATCACCGGCTTTGCGCGGTGCTGTCTCGGGAACAGGCAACCGCCGTGGTTCTCGACGTCATGCGGCCGCGGAGCTGGGCCGGATTCACCCGCGACGACATCGAACGTTGCCGGTCGCTGCTGCCGCATCTGCAGCACGCGCTCCGAATGCACCGCCGCATCGCCGAGCTGGAGATCGAACGAGACGCCGCATTTCACGCTCTCGACCACCTGTCCTGGGGCGTCGTGTTTGTCGATGAGCATCGCAATCGCCTCGGCGCCAATCGGCATGCCCAAGAGATTCTGCTCGCCGGCGACGGCCTGATGACACGGGGCAACACCGTGCGGGCGGTGCTGGCCGACGAGAACGCTCGGCTGGATCGACTGTTGAGCAACGCCCTCAATCGGAGCGGCGACCTGACCCCGAGCGCCGGCGGCCCGCTCTCGATCACCCGCCCCTCCGGCGCCCATCCGCTGACCGTGCTGGTGGTTCCCCTGCGCACCAAGGCCGAGGCACTCGGCGATCGCGTGCCCGCCGCCGCGATCCTTGTCGCCGACCCGGATGTCCGGCTCGACAGCAGCAGCGAACAGCACCTGCGCGAGCTGTACCGGCTGACGGCGGGCGAGGCACGGCTCGCCTCGTGGTTGTCGCAAGGCAAGTCGGTCGACGAGACGGCGGAGGCGATGGGTATCACCGTCAACACAGCCCGCGCTTACCTCAAACGCATCTACAATAAGACCGGCGTCCGGCGTCAGCCGGAGCTCGTACGTCTGTTGCTCCTCGGCCTTCCCCGACTACGGCAGGACTGGCACCAAAACGCAGGGTAGACCGCCCCATCTACAATCCGAGTTGATGGCCGCCCGGCACGACATTCAACTAAATACTTTGAAAATTGTATCAATTCGGGTGTATCCCGATCGCGCCGCAGCATCCACAATGGCTAGCCTGAGAGGACGGACGTGACACCCCGCAGGGCCTGCCGGAAGGTCACGCACCTACCTACCAAAACCAGATCCGCTGCGACCAGCACCGAGGGTTGATGGCGGGAGGAGCGCACAAAATGAAAGCAGAGATCCACGAATGGGGTCCGCGGTATGCGCCGAGGCGCCCGCGAGCCCAGGACATCGACCGTCATATCGGGGCGCGCCTGCGCCAGCAGCGGGTGATGAACGGTCTCACCCAGCAGAAGATGGCGGACCTGATCGGCGTGACCTACCAGCAGGCGCACAAGTACGAGAATGGCGTGAACCGGATTGCCGCCGGCCGCCTCTACACCATCGCGCAGGTGCTCGGCGTCGATGTCGGCTATTTCTTCGAGGGCCTGCAGAGCGCGCCCCTGAGCGAACCGAGCCCGCAGCAGCGGGTGTTCCTGGATCTCGCGCGCAACTTCAGGAGCATTCGGACGCCAAAGCACCAGGAGGCGATTTGTCTGCTGACCCGCCTCCTGGCCAACGTGGAGAGCGCCTCCCGTGCGGATCCTTGGGACGTCGTTCCCGAGTTCGCTGAAAGCGCCTGACTCCCGGGCAAGCTGGCGGGCAAGCTGGAACCGGGAGGGCGGCGATCCGGCCGGGCGGTCGATGCCGAGCGCGCGCGTCCAGCGCGGCCGCGCCATGACCCCAGCCCGGCCATGACCCCAGCCCGGCCATGACCCCAGCCCGAAAGAGCGCGGGCGAACGATGCCGAGCTGGATGGCCGCCGCCCGGTTTCCTGGATCAGGCTCCTGCATTCGCACAACCGGGAGCACAACGAGGCTTTGGGCCGGATTGGCTGCGGCTTCCTGATGACAGTCCTGCGGATCGCCTCGAGCTCGGGGTTCGGCTGACCGGTAGGTGCGCAGTCCTTGGATGATTCCGAAGACCCGTTCCCGGGTTGACCGCGAGACCGTCAATCGAGCGCTGATACGCCCAGAGCCGTGGTGACCCCGAGCGGTGGCTTGTCGGCTTGGCCGGACGCTGCTTTCCCGCGCAGGCATGTTGGCGCACGCCCGGCGAGTCGCCGACGCCGTTGGTCGAGCCGCCACCCGCGTCGTGCACCTGATACCAGGCTCACAAAGTTTGAACCTTGGTTCGCCCGGCATCATCCTTCTTTTTGGGGCGCGCGACCGACCAGCCAACCCCGCGCGCGATACCGATCCCGAAGGTCAGGACTTTGTGGGATCGGTATGAGACCGGTGCAGGTTGCTCTGGCATGCCATCGCAGTCCTACGACCGCAGCCTGGTCGCAGACCGGCGCGAGCCGTCGCCCCGCGGTTTGCTGATTGGTGCTGACGCACCCAGGAGCCCACCCTCGAGAGGGTGATCGCCGGCGCTCAGTCAAAAGCCTCATCCCCGCCAACCGGCGCGCCTCGTTAGATGGAGCCGCCCTAGGTCAGCGGACGTAGCCGGCGCCTTTTGGCCGTCCTCCGATCGCTGCACCGGTCGGCCGTCCGTTTACCATCAGCTCACCGCGCGAACACGAACGGATGCTCGCTCGCCATGAGCCTGCCTGTTCGGGATATCGAGAGATAGTCCGTTTTCCACCGCGCCCCTCCACTCCTGCGGCCGCAGCCACGGTTGGGGCCCGTAGTACGGTGCTCGTCACCTCATGCCGCGTGACAGGCATTTGCAGGAGAAGGATGAATGGTTCACGGAACAGTCGCAAAGCCGGAACGATTGCTCGTGACCGGCGCAGGCGGTTTCATCGGCCACCATCTGGTGAAGTACCTCGTGGCCAGGGGTTATTGGGTGCGCGGCGTGGACATCAAACGTCCGGAGTACGAGCGTTCCCCGGCGCACGAGTTCGAAGTCGTCGATCTGCGCCAAGCCGAAGCTTGCCTCACCGTGACCCGCGACGTCGCTCAAGTCTATCACCTGGCGGCGGACATGGGCGGGATCGGCTACATCACGACCGAGCGCGCCAAAATCGCGCGCAACAACACCATGATGAACGTCCATATCCTCGACGCGGCGCGCCTCAACAACGTCAAGCGCTTTCTGTTTTCCTCCTCCGCCTGCGTCTACCCGCAATATCTCCAGAAGGAGGCCGACGTCCGGCCGCTGCGTGAGGACGATGCCTGGCCGGCGGACCCGGAGGAGGGCTACGGCCTCGAGAAGCTCTACATGGAGAAGCTCTGTCAATACTTCACGGAGGACTACGGGCTGGAGACCCGCGTGGTGCGGTTCCACAACGTCTATGGTCCGCTCGGCAGCTACGACGGCGGCAAGGAGAAGGCGCCGGCCGCGATCTGCCGAAAGGTCGCCCTCGCCGCCGCGGGCGGCACCATCGACGTCTGGGGCGACGGCAAGCAGACGCGGTCCTTCATGTACGTCAGCGATTGCGTGGAGGGCCTGCACCGGCTCATGCAGTCGGACTGCCGGATCCCGCTCAACCTTGGCACCGACGTCAAGGTCACGGTCGACCAACTCGTGGCAATCGTCGCCGAGATCGCCGGGAAGAAGGTCACCATTCGGCACAATCGATCGATGCCGCAGGGCGTGCGCGGGCGCAACAGCGACAACACGTTGTTGCGCCACGTGCTCGGATGGGAGCCGGAGGTTTCCTTGGTCGAGGGACTCGCCCCGACGTACGCGTGGATCGATGAGCAGCTGGCAGAGCGCCGCGCCCGCGTCGACGACCGCGACCCCGCAAGGTGGGCTGCGGAGCTGCCTCTCCGGGAGAGCGTCAGCGTCGCCTAGGCTGATGCCGCGCAACCATGGCGTTCGCCTACAAAGAGCCGACAGTCTCCCGGGCGGACCGCCGCGCGCTGCTGGGGCTCGAGCCCCCGCGCGCGGTCGAGCCAGTGCCCGGCCTCTTGGGCGCGTCCGGCCGGATCATCACGTTGCTGTCGTTGATCCTGGCCGACGCCCTCGCCGTCCAGGTCGCCTTCTATCTCGGCGCTGAAGTCTACGCCGCGGTCGCCGGCGAGGGGTCCGCAGCGGCAGGCTTCAGCCCGCAGCTGGCGGGGCTGGCGCTCACCCTGCCCCTCGGCTACCTCCTCCTGGACGTCTATCGGGTGCACGGCCAGGCTCCGATCGAGCGGTTTCCCTGGCGGGTCAAGACGACTTGCCTGCTGTTCGCGCTATTGGTTGGCTGGCACTACGCGACCCAGCGCATGGCTTGGCCGCTCGGTGCCGCCGCGCTGACCCTTCTGTTCGCGGTGATCTTGCCGCTCATCGCCGAAAGCATCGCCCGCACCCTCCTGATCCGGCGGGGCCTGTGGGGGATGCCCGCCGTGGTGATCGGCGCCGGGCCTACCGGGCAGCAGGTGGTTCGGGTCTTGCAGCAGATGCTGGAGCTCGGGCTGCGACCGGTCGGCTTCTTCGACGACCGCCACGCCGATGGCGGATCGTGGCCGGCGACGGTCGCGAACCTGCCCGTCCTCGGTTCGATCGCCGAGAGCCTCAGGTACAGCGGCCGCATCGAGACCGCGATCGTCACCACCCCTGCCGAGGCGCACCAATCGGTCGACGCCGTCGCCATGCAGCTCGGTTACCGCGACATCATCGTCGTGCCCGATCTGCGCGAGCTGCCGACGCTATGGGTGCGGACGCGTGATCTCAACGGCCTGATCGGCCTGCAGATGCGCCGAAACCTGCTGCTGCGGCGCAACCGCCTGCTCAAGCAGACGATCGATCATCTGATCGCGATGCCGCTGGTCATCGTAGGCGCGCCGATCATTGCGCTTCTGGCGCTCTGGATCCTGGCGGTAAGCGACGGTTCGCCGTTCTACGCCCAGGTCCGTTCCGGCAAGGACGGCCGCCCGATCAAGGTTTGGAAGCTCAGGACCATGCATCCCGACGCCGAGGCGCGCTTGGAGCAGCATCTGAGCGCGCATCCCGGCGCCCGGCAAGAGTGGGATCGCTACTTCAAGCTGACCGACGACCCCCGCGTCCTGCCTGGCGTCGGTCACTTCCTGCGCCGAACCAGCCTCGACGAGCTGCCCCAGATCTTCAACGTCATCCGCGGCGAAATGAGTCTCGTCGGACCGCGACCCTTTCCCAAATACCACCTGGATCGGTTCGACACAGGTTTTCAGTCGTTGCGCTCGAGCGTCATCCCCGGCATCACCGGACTGTGGCAGGTATCCGCCCGCAGCGACGGCGATCTCGAGGTGCAGCAGGCGCTCGATACCTACTATATTCGCAACTGGTCCATCTGGATCGACTTCTACATCCTGTCCCGTACCCTGGGCGCGGTCCTGGCAGGCCGAGGCGCCCGCTGATTTCGCGACCGCGTCTGCTCACTTCGATCTGATCTGACAAGGCGGGTGCGGGCAAGGCCGGCCATGTAATGGCTTGCTCTTTGAACCGCGCCCGCGCCACGCCTCTCGGGCGATGCAGCGGATCACGTCAGGACGGCGAGTCGGTCGTGAGCAAGCCCGGCAGCACGCTTCGGCATCCTCGCGCTTCACCGCCCGGCGCTGCCTGCCGCAGCGGCGAGCCCCCTCCTGCCGGTCTTCCGTCCCGGGCATGGACAGCCTCCTGGGCCGGCTCGAACGCCTCGACCGGCTCACGAAGCTCGTTTGCCCGGCATCATACTTTCTTGTTGAGGGGCGCGGCCGACCAGCCAACCCCGCGTGTTGTTGGGGGCGCGCGGCCGACCAGCGTGTTGTTGGGGCGCGCGGCCGACCAGCAACCCCGGGCGTTGTTGGGGCGCGCAGCCGACCAGCCAACCCCGCGCGTTGTTGGGGGCGCGCGGCCGACCGACCAACCCCGCGCGCTCGGGCGCGCCGACGCGTGCCTGGCTCCCGCGGCTGGCTCAAGAGGGGCGACGGCGGTGGCTCGCTGGACCGGACCGGTCTTGGTGATCGGTTCGAAGTCCCAAGCGAGCCCGGAGCGCCACGCGACCGCGTGGTCGGTGCGGCGCGGCACGCCAGCCCCGCGCGTTGTTGGGGGCGCGCGGCCGACCGACCAACCCCGCGCGCCGGCCAACCCCGAAGCTCAGGACACTTCGCAGGGTCGGTATCACCCGGGGCGTGAGGCGGATCTGCCGGCGTTGGCCGATGTCTCGATCTGCGCGACTTCGCGCCTGAGCGGCGGTGCAACGCCGATCACGGTTTGCGCCCGGATCAGGCCGAGTAGTTGGCCGCGGCGCCGACTCGATTGAACACGACCCCGGCGATGTCAGCGCCATACAGATGGAGCTGCTTGGCGGCGTAGGACGCTTTGCGATGGGTCGTCCATTCGCGGCGCGTCACCAGAATCGTCTTTTCCGCGAGACCTCCGAGGATCAACGCGTTGGACACCTCGAGCACGGGCGCGGAATCGAGGATGATGATGTCGAAGATCGCCTTGAGCTCGGCCAGGAGTCGCTCCATCCGCTCCGAATTCAGGAGATCGATGGCCCCCTCGCGCGAGCGGCCGATGGTCAGGATCGACAGGCGGTATCCGGCGGCATGCGTGATGGTTGTCTCGAGAGGCGCGGTACCCTTGAGGATGTCGGTCAGCCCCATGTCGTTCTTCACGTCGACCATGCGATGCACCTGTGGCCGGGCGAAATCGCAGTCGACGATCAGGACTCGCTGGCCCGACGATACGCTCGCGATGCCGAGGCAGACGGCGATGGTCGTCTTGCCCTCGCCGGCCGAGCCAGACGTGACGAGCACGGTGCGCGGTATGACGCGATTGTTGCTCAGGGTCAGCAGCGCCCGCAGCCTCTGGAAGGCGCCCCCGAATTCGGACAACGGCTCGCGTTGGATGTAGTCGCCGGGGGCCGACGCCAGGCGCTGCAGACGTGGCAGATCCGGGATCGCGCCGATGACCTGCAGACCGACCTGGCGCTCGACGTCCTCGACCGTGTCGAGCTTCTGGCGGAGACGTTCGGCAATCACCAGCAGGAAGACCGCGAGCGAGGCCGAGCCGACGAAGGACAGGGCGATCACCCGCGGGAAGTTCGGGTAGGACGGGCCGAGCGGTATCTGCGCCGGCGAGATGATCCGGGCGTCCGGCTGCTGGTTGTCCCGCAGCGCCACGGCCTCGGTGTAGCGCTTGAGCAGGTTCTGATAGAGGTCCTGGTTCGCCTGCAGACGCTGCGCCACTTGCCCGATCGACGCTTCGGCCTGGTCGAGGTGGACCATCTCCGCGCTCACCACCTCGAGCTGACGACGCAGCGCCGCCTCCCGGATTTCGGCGCTCTCCAGCTCGTTGCGCAGTCCCGCCAGGACGTTGCTGATCTCGCGGCGCAGCCATTGCTCGACCTCGGTGATCTCGGCGCTGACGGCAAGGATCTGGGGATGCCTCTCGCCATAGACCGTCTGAAGCTCGGACAAGCTCCCGATCAGCTCGGTATGCTTGGCCCGAAGCGCCTGGATGGTCGAGGAAGCGATGACGGCGGGAAGGGCATCCAGGTTGCCATGGCTGTCGAGGACGGTTCGCACCTGCTGGTACCGCGCTCCGGCGGCGGCCGATGCCGCCTGGGCGTCGACCAGCTGCGTGTTGAGCTGGGCCAGGCGTTGCGACACGATGCCGATGCCGTTGCTCCCGGTCTCGGCCCGCTGCTGCTGCACGCTCTGCTCGAGGGTTCGCACGGTCTCGCCGAGCTCGGCCAAGCGTAACTCGAGCCATTCCGCGGCGCGCCGCGCACCCTCGGTCTTGGTCTCCAGCTGGCTCTCGATGTACTCTTCGACCAGCCGGTTGGCGATCAGCGCCGCCTTCTTCGGGTCGGTCGAGGTGAAACCGATCCGGATCAGCCGCGACTTGTCCTCGGACTCGACCGTGAGACCATCCAGAAACCCACTGAGGAGGGCAGCCGCTTCGCGCGCCTCGGCGGCTTGGAGCAGGGCGGCGACCTCCTGCTCCTCACGCGCCGCCTCCTCGGTGCTCGGCGGGTTGCCACTGCCATCGCCGGCCCTTGCGCTGGTGAGAAAGGATCGGGCGCTCTCCACGGCGGCGGCGACGGCGGCGAGCAGGACCTGAGGGTCCGCCTTCGCCAGGAGCCCGTCACCCGACGCGTTCGCGTCCGTACTGCCCGTTGGCGCGTCCCCGCCGGACGGCCCGACCTCGCCGTCGGCGTCAGCAGTCGCCGATCCGACGGCCGGCGCCCCCGGCGCGAACTCCGGATCGCGGTCGAGTCCGAGTTCGCGGATCACCCTGGCGGCCAAGCCCCGCGACTCCAGAACCGCGACCTCGGTGTTGACCTGCGCGGTGTCGCCGCTGACATCCTGCACCGCTTCCTCGACCCTGACGATGCTCGACGGACGCGCCTCGATGACGATCAGGACATCGGCGCTATACAAGGGCGTTGCCTGGAGCATCCAATAAATGGTCGCGCCCATGCTCGCGGCCATGGTCAGAATCAGAATCCACTTCCGTCGGTAGACCGTGCGCACGAACCGGCGCAGGTCGACCTCGCCGGTATCGGCCATGGTCGACAGCGCGGCGTGCCCCACCTCGCGGCCCCTCACGTCCTTGACCTGCCAACCGCCGCGAACAGTTACGTCTCCGGCCATCTCGAACATGCCCTCTCTGGAAGCCCGGGGGCTGGATCTTCGGTAGGTCGCAGCGTGCGCTCGCGTTGCCGCGAGCGATCGAGGTCAGTTCGCCATGAGGTGGCCGTTGCTGATGCCGTTGTTGCGCGCCCACAAGGCCGCTTGGGTCCGATTGGCGGCCGCGATCTTCTTCATGAGGCTCTTCAGATGCACCTTCACGGTGCCTTCCGAGATGTTGAGCGCCCGGGCAATGTGCTTGTTGCTGTAGGCGTTCAGCAGGCACGTGAGAATCTGCTTCTCGCGCTCCGTCAGGTGCTTTTGGGCTTTGATCAAAGCGCCGTTGCCGGGGCCATTGGAGTCGTTGGCCAGAATGCCGGCAAGCGTGCTCGGCAGCACCTTCTCTCCCTTCATGACCAGGAGGAGCGACAGCGAGAACGCTTCTGCCGACAGGTCGTTGACGAGGTAACCGTCGGCCCCGGCTTTCAGCAGACGCGCCATGTCCGCCAGGCAAAGCTCGTTCGCCAGCACGACGATCCGGATACCCTCGTAGGTGGCGCGAACGGTCCGCAGACCGTCGAGGTCGTCTTCATGGCAGCCATTGAGGTCCGCCACCACCAGATCGGGCCCAAGGCCCTCCTCGAGAAGGGCGTCCAAGGCGGCGAGGTCGCGCGCCTCGCCCGCCACCGAGAACTGGGACGGGTCGAGCAGGCGGCGCAAACCCTGCCGGAACAGGTTGTTGGTACCGACCAGGACGACGTCGATCATGTTCATGACGGATCTCCCCATCTTCGGCGCCGCTGCGCTTCCGCCCTGGCCATGCCGCCGGTCAGGCGCACGTCCCCGAGGCCGGTTGACCATCTGATCTGAGCACGATCGCACAACGCCCTCGCGAGCGCTCGCGCGTGGTCAGCCAGGTAAAGGAAAACCTCGCCCAGCCCGATCCGGGGCACAGCACAGCAATCGAGCAAATCGCAAGGACATCCGATCCGCCCCTCGCCTAGAAAAGATGCTCTCGGACCTTCAGCCATTGCTTCCAAGCCAGTCTGGCGCTGCATTTCTTCTGTGGAACTATCCTACCAAGGCATGTCGGGCTCGACAAACACCTGTTACGAGCTTTTCCATACCCGGAGTTCTCTACTTGTCGTTGTCGGGAGCGGCCGGCGCCACGGCTGCGGCCGAGGACGGCGTCGCCGCCCTGCCCTGCCCCACGCCCTCACCGCGTCGGCGGGTCCCGGCGCTACGCCTTTTGCAGGGCCCTCTAGCCCGTTTTGCCGACGGGGACGCGGCCGGAAACTGTCGTAGGCTCTGACCACCAGCGCATCGCCGGCCGCCCTCGGCTGACCGGCGAAGCGAGTGGGAACCTCGGGGCACCCGTCCGCACGGCAGTGCCGTCCGGCGGGACGAGGCGGCACGGCTCTGATCGGTTTGGAGACGGCGTCTCGAGATGCTGGGAGCGGGATCTGGGGCGGCGGTCCGGAGCACGGGTAGACTTTGCGGGAGCGGGGCTGTGAGCTCGAACGGTCATCGATTCCATCGGTTTGGCACGCACCACCGGCAGCTGCCCACGCGCCTGAAGGATCGCGCCCATTACCTCATCCCGGGCGGGTGCCACACCTACGCGAAAGGGGATGATCAATATCCGATCCTCGCGCCGGGTTTCATCGCGCGCGGCTTCGGATGCCGGGTTTGGGACACCGATGGCCGGGAGTACATCGAATACGGGATGGGCAATCGGGCCGTCGGCCTCGGTCACGCCTATCCCGCGGTGCTCCAGGCGGTGCAGCGGGAACTCCGACGAGGTGGCAACTTCACGCGCCCGTCGCCCGTGGAGGTGGCGTGCGCGGAGCAGTTTTTGAGCCTGATCGACGGCGCCGAAATGGTCAAGTTCTGCAAGGACGGCTCGGATGCGACCTCCGGCGCCGTACGGCTGGCCCGCGCCCATACCGGCCGCGACCTGATCGCCTGCTGCGCCGACCACCCGTTCTTCTCCACCGACGACTGGTTCATCGGCACCACGCCGATGAACGCGGGCATCCCGGAGGCGATCCGCCGGCTGACGGTGACCTTTCGGTACGACGACCTCGCCAGCGCCCAGGCGCTGTTCGACCAGCATCCCGGACGAATCGCCGCGCTGATCCTCGAGCCCGTCCGCACGGCGGATCCCCAAGACGGCTATCTGCAGGCGCTGCAGCGCCTGTGCCATGCCAACGGCGCGCTCTTGATCCTCGACGAGATGATCACCGGCTTTCGCTGGCACAACGGCGGCGCGCAGAAGCTCTATGGCATCGTCCCCGACCTTTCCGCCTTCGGCAAGGCGCTCGCGAACGGCTTCTCGGTATCCGCGCTCGCCGGCAGGCGCGAGTTCATGCGCCAGGGTGGGCTCGATCACCACGATCGGCCGCGCGTCTTCCTGCTCTCGACCACGCATGGCGCCGAGACGCATGCGCTCGCCGCGGCCATCGCGACCATGCAGGTCTATCAGCGCGAGCCGGTGATCGACCATCTCTACCGGCAAGGCACACGCCTGCGGCAACAGGCCGAGGAGGTCATCCGCCGCCACGACCTGAGCGCGTTCGTCAAGATCGTCGGCAAGCCTTGCTGCCTGTCCTATGCCACGCTGGACCAGGACGGCCGGCCGTCGCAGGCGCTCCGGACGCTGCTCCTGCAAGAGACGATCCGGCGCGGCGTGCTCATGCCGTCCCTCGTGGTCAGCTATTCCCACACCGACCAAGACATCGACCTGACCGTGGCGGCGTTTGACGGGGCGCTCGAGGTCTATCGGCGGGCGCTCGACGCGGGCGTCGAGCAGTACCTGGTCGGCCGGCCATCGCAGACGGTCTACCGGAGTTACAATCGACCCGAGGAACCTGCCCGAGCGCGGGGCCGCCGCGTCGCCGGCGACGGCCCTGGCGAGGTGAGCGCGGGTCCCACAAGGCGGATCGGCGTATGAGCGAGGGGGGCGGCCGCAGCGGGATGGTGACCAGCCGCCGCGCCCTGGCGCTGGCCGTTCCCTTCATTCTCGGCGGCCTGGCGATCGGCCGCCACTGGGTCCCGATCCATCCGGCCGAAGCCGAACCCGACGTTCGGCCAACCGCCACGCCCGCCTTTCCCCTCGTCGTCACGCCGGGCAAGCGCCATCTGCGAGATGCCGAGGGCAAGCCGTTCCTCATTCACGGGGACACCGCCTGGTCGTTGATCGCGCAGTTGACCCGCGAGGAGGTCGATCGCTACCTCGACGACAGGCGCGCCCGTGGCTTCAACACGATTTTGGTTTCGCTGATCGAGAACAACTACGCGGCAAACCCGCCGGCCAACGCCTATGGCGAGCAGCCGTTCGTCACGCCCGGGAATTTCGCCACACCCAACAAGGCCTACTTCCGCCACGCCAATTGGGTGCTGCGCCGGGCCGCGAAGAAGGGCTTCCTGGTGCTGCTGACGCCGTCCTACGTCGGCTGTTGCTCCGACGGCTGGTACCAAGAGATGATCGTGAACGGGCCGGATCGGCTGCGCCAGTACGGCAAGTATCTGGGCCGGCGCTATCGGGACTTCACCAATATCCTTTGGGTTCACGCCGGGGACCACGATCCTCCGGAGAAGAACCTGGTGCGCGCCATCGCGGAGGGCATCCGGAAGGTCGATCGCCGCGCCCTCCATACCGCCCACGGCGCGGCGGAGACGGCGGCGCTCGACTACTGGTCGGGCGAGCCCTGGCTTCAGGTCAACAACGTCTATACCTATGGCGCCGTCTGCGCCCCCGCGCTGGAGCAGTATGCGCGGCCCGGACGGATGCCGTTCTTTCTGATCGAGAGCACTTACGAGAACGAGCACGAGGCCACCGAGCGGCTCCTTCGCACCCAGGCCTACCACGCCGTGCTGTGCGGCGCCGCCGGGCAGGTGTTCGGCAACAACCCGATCTGGCATTTCGACAGCCCGAACCACTGGCCCGCACCGGTGACCTGGCAGGAGGCTCTGGGCAGCCGCGGCGCCCAGAGCATGACCCATCTCCACGATCTTCTGACCGCCGTCCGCTGGTGGAAGCTGAAGCCCGACCGGAAGAACACCCTCCTGATCGAGGGCGTGGGGGAATGGGGAGACCGTGCGGTGGCTGCGCGCAGCAGCGACCGCTCCTTCGCGCTCCTCTACCTACCCAGCAGTCGCGACATCACGGTCGATCTGGGGGAGCTCGCCGGTCCAGAGGTCGCGGCGCGTTGGTACGATCCGGCAAATGGACGGTTCTCGAGCGTGAGCGGGTCGCCGTTTCGGGCGTCGGGGTCACGCCGGTTTCGGCCGGAGCCCGACACCAACAGCTCCGGGTTCGATGACTGGGCTCTGCTCCTAAAATCGCAGTCTTGAGCACGCGACTGCTGCGACACGAAGGCGCCACAGCGCGGGGAAGGTCATGACACGCACGACGTCGAGGCTGGGAAGCCGACCCGAAGTCCTGGCACGGACCGCCGGTACCTACGGCGATCGTCCGCTGGCGGCGCGGTTCGCCTTCGCGCGGAGCCGACCGCGACGGATCTCGCCCCGAAGCATCGGGCTGTTCGGCCTGTTTGGCTGCGGCAACTCCGGCAACGACGGGTCGCTCGAGGCCATGCTCACGTTCCTGCGGCGGGTCCGGCCCGAGGCGGAGCTCATTTGCTTCTCCGCCTGCAGCTACGAATCGGCCGATCAGATTGCGCGCGAGTTTCGAATTCCGACGGTTCCCATCGCTTTCCCAAAGCCCGCCAGTGCCCTGTTTCGAATCCTCGACCGGATGGTCTGGGGTGGGCCGCGCCAGCTGGCCAGTCTGATCCGCGCGCTCGGGTATGGGCGCCGACTGGACCTGTTGATCGTGCCCGGAACCGGCATCCTGGACGACTTCCAGTCGGGGCCGCTCGGCATCCCGCTTGCGCTCTTCGGATGGTGCCTGGCGGCCAGGCTGTGCGGCACCAGGATCGCGTTCGTCAGCATCGGGGCGGGCCCGATCGAGCACCCGCTCAGCCGATGGCTCATGAAGACCGCGGCAAGGATGGCGCAATACCGCTCCTATCGCGATACCGTCTCGAAGGCCTTCATGGAGAGCATCGGGTTCGACACGCGCGACGACCCGGTCTATCCGGACATTGCCTTCAAGCTTCCCGACCCCTCACCGACCCCCGGGCCCGATGCCGACCGGGCACTCACCGTGGGCGTCGGCGTCATGAGCTATCATGGCTGGCGCCATGACCGCAGCCGCGGCCCGGCAATCTACGCGGCCTACATCGAGAAGATCACGCAGTTCGTGCTCTGGCTGCTGGACCACGGCCATCGCGTGCGCATTCTGATGGGCGACGCGGGAGACCGGCACACGGTCGCCGAAGTCGTGACCAAGGTGGCGACCGCAAGGCCGGACCTGGCGCCGGATCGTCTGCTCGCCGACCCGATGCGGTCGCTCCACGACCTGATGCAGCAGATCGCCGAGACCGACGTCGTCGTCGCCACCCGGTTCCACAACGTCGTCTGCGCCCTGAAGCTGGGCAAGCCGATGGTGTCGATCGGCTATGCGAAGAAGAACGACGTGCTCATGGCGGAGATGGGCGTGGGGCCCTTCTGCCAGCACATCGAACGTCTCGATCTCGACCTGCTGATCGAGCAGTTCACGCAACTGATCGCGAATCGACCAAGCTACGAGCACCGCATCCGCAACGCCAATCTCCTGTTCCAGGAACGGCTCGAGCATCAGGATTCGCTCCTGGCATCACGCCTTCTTTAGACCGCCCCGCACCGGCCGGCAGATGACGATGGTTCGATTCATGCGCTACTCGATCGCAACCATATCCGGGGCAGCACTCCTCTCTGTTGTTGCCTTGGAGTTCCTTCCCGTGCCCTTCCTTTGGATCGGCCTGGTCTGGGGAGTAGCGGCGTTGGTGGTCGCCGCCGCCGCGCCGCGCACGCTGAAGCTTCCGATTGTGCTCGCCGCCTGCGTCCCGTTTGCGTTCGCGCTCGGGGAGTTGATGTTCCCGCCGGTCGTCGATCGGACCCTGTCCCCGCTTCCGTTTCGCGAAGACGCCCTCCTCGGCTGGCGCTTGAAGCCGTCCCAGGTGTCGCGCGCGCTGGCCAAAGCCGACGGAGAGCTGATTTATGACGTCACCTACTCGACCGATCCGGTCGGGCTCCGGGTCGCGCCACCTGATCGCGGCGACCAGGTCGAAGGCTGCCTGCTCTTCTTCTCGGATTCCTTTGCCTTTGGCGAGGGAGTGGCCGACGATCAGACGTTCCCGTACCAGGTGGGGCGGCAGACGGACGGGCGCTTTCGCATCGTGAATCTCGCCGTACCGGGATATGGCGCCGAACACATGCTGGCGGCGATTGAGCGGGGCGCCCTTGCGACCGACCCGCCATGCGAACCCACGCATCTCTTTTACGTGGCTCTGCCGCATCACATCCATCGCGCAGCACGGAAGACGACGTTCTCGGGTGCCGCGCCCCGCTACCGGCTGGGCCCGAACGGAATCCCGGAGTACCTCGGCACGAACCTTGGGCGGAGCGCGGGTGCTGTCGATGGGAGCAGCTGGCGGGAATGGTTACGGCCACTGACCCACCGATTGTGCAGGTCCCGGATCTGTCGTGCCTTGAGGGATCGCCCGCTGCCAACCACCGAAGACGACATCGCTCTGTATTTCGCGATTGTCCGGCAAGCTTTCCGTTTGTTCGAGCGCCGCTGGCCCGAAGCGGAGATCCACGTGATCAGCTGGGACATCCACAGCTTCCTTTCGAATGGCCAGGCTCGATTCCATGACGGCCTCGAGTCGATCCACGCCCACGTCCACTTCATCGACGAGATCCTCCCCGGCTACACACAAGATCCCACCCAATACGGCATCGACCAACTCGATCTTCACCCCAACGCTTCGTCACACCGGTTGGTCGCCTCCTATCTAAGCGAACGCGTTTTGGCTCCGACGACATCCGCCAACTCGGAAGATGTCGTCGACCAGCGGGGCGAGCAGGCAACCTCTCGCAACCACTCACACATCGGCGCAGCGACCGTCTTTGGGGAGCGAACCGCAGGCGAGTGACGGAATGCTCGATGCCGAGCGGCGGTCGCCCCATGAAACATTCGTTCGTCACGGCCCCGGACAGGCGCCGATGGCCAGCCGTATGTGGCGCCGAGGGAAGGCTCGAAGGCACCTCGACCGCGTCCGAGGCCATGTCAGCGCGCTCGTTGAGGTTGCCGACCCGGCCATCGGCCGGTCGGTGCCGCGCTCGCAGGCAGCGGTCGCGAGGACGGCTACCCCTATTGCAGAGGCCATTAGGCCGATTTGCCGACGGGCGCCCGGTCGGGAACTGCCGTAGTTTGCTCCAGCCGACGCATGCCTTGGTCGACCGGCGAGGGGAGCGGGAGACCCACGGGCGTCGCCGCTCCTGCGGCGCCGGCCCGGCGAGGCACACGCTACCGGTTCCGCTTCCCTTCCCCGGTCTACGGGTTCGTCGAGACGCTGAGTTGCGGGTGGAGGGACTTCCAAGGAGGTGGCGCCATGAGCGGGATGACGACGCGAAGCCCGGGGCCGGCGAAGCGCCCCAAGACAGCTGAAGACGGGGGCCCCAAGCCAAAATGCGGTGCGCCGACTTCGGCCAGCCGCCGCTCCTTGATGCTGGCCCTGCCCTTCCTTTTTGGTGGCTTGCCGATCGGACGTGCCTGGGCAGCGGCCCCGCTCCCCGAGCTCGGACCCGACCTCGAGACGGCCGCCGCCCCGCGGCCGGCTGCGGCGCCCTTCCCTTTGGCTGCCAAACCCGGCAAGCGCTATCTGGAAGGCGCCGATGGCAAGCCGTTCCTGATCCATGGGGACACCGCCTGGTCGCTGATCGCGCAACTGACCCGCGAGGAGGTCGACCGCTACCTCGATGACCGGCGCGCCCGTGGCTTCAACACGATCTTGGTTTCCCTCATCGAGAACCACTACTCGGCAAACCCGCCGGCCAATGCCTACGGCGAGCGGCCGTTTCACGATCAGCGGCTCGTCAGCCTGCTGCCGTTCGGGACGGTTACGGACTTCACGACGCCCAACGAAGCCTACTTCGCCCATGCCGATTGGGTGCTGCGCCGGGCGGCCGAGGAGGGGTTCCTGGTGCTGCTGACGCCGGCCTATCTCGGCTGTTGCTCCGACGGTTGGTACTCGGAGATGGTCGCGAACGGGCCAAGTCGGCTGCGCCAGTACGGCGAATATCTCGGCCGGCGCTATCGGGCCTTCACCAATATCCTCTGGACTCATGGCGGCGACACCAATCGCAGGAAAGACCTGGTGCAGGCCATTGCCGAGGGCATCCGGCAGGCCGATCCCCGAGCCCTCCACACCACGCACGGGGAGGCGGAGACGGCGGCGCTCGACTACGCGCAGGGCGAGTTCCTGATCCAGGTCAACAACGTCTACACTTATGGCCCCGTCTACGGGCCCGCGCTGACGCAGTATGCGCGGCCCGAGCGCTTGCCCTTCTTTCTGATCGAGAGCGCTTACGAGCACGAGCACGAGGCCACCGAGCGGCGGCTTCGCACCCAGGCCTACCACGCCGTGTTGTGCGGCGCATGCGGGCAGGTGTTCGGCAACAACCCGATCTGGCATTTCGACAGCCCGAACCACTGGCCCGCACCGGTGACCTGGCAGGAGGCTCTGGGCAGCCGCGGCGCCCATAGCATGACCCATCTCCACGATCTCCTGACCAGCATCTCCTGGTGGCTGCTGGAGCCTGACGCGAGCAACGCCCTCCTCACCGAAGGCCTGGGGGTCGAGGGTGATCGTGCGGTGGCCGCGCGCAGCGCCGATCGCTCGTTCGCGCTCCTCTACCTGCCCAGCAGTCGCGGCATCACCGTCGATCTGGGGGAACTCGCCGGACCACGGGTCGCGGCCCGTTGGTACGATCCGGCGAATGGACGGTCCTCAACCCTGAGCGGGTCGCCGTTCCCGGCGTCCGGGTCACGCCGGTTTTGGCCGGAGCCCGGCACCAACAGCTCCGGGTTCGACGACTGGGTTCTGCTCCTGGAATCGCATTCTTGACGACCCTTCGACGATTCATCTGCAGCGGGGGCGAGCGGGCCAGCACGCTCGGCGCCTTCGTCACCGACCAGGTAGTCGTCGGCAGCACCGTGGCGAGCGATGGCTGGTCGGGCTACGCCAGGCCCCAGGAGGTCAAACACGCTCCGAAGATCCTTGGGCGGGTGGGGGCGCACATCGTCCTGCCCTGATTCACGGCGCCAACCGCCAGGCGTCTTTCACGGTCGGCGCCCGCCCCACTTCCAACGCTACGCGACGAATTCGTCTTCCGCTTCAAGCGCAGGCGCACCCCGCAGGTCGCCTTCGCCTCCCTCCCCGGCCTCGCCATCCAGCGCGATCACGCCTCATACCACATGTTGAGCCAGACTCGACGGGATAACGCACACAAGTTAGCAGACATTACCTCACGTACAATTTAACCATAGCGAAGAACAACATACTTTCTATTGAAATAATAGGGTGCCAGAGATAAACATATCTCGGATTGCCACGCAGTGGTTCCAAGCACCAATGCGCGTCAAGCCATGGCCTCACCAGCTCATCTGCAATCGCATCTGGATCGCTTCCACGGTTGCAGGAATCCGCTAATGGTGCGCGCGTCATGATCGGGCGATGACGGTAGCATGATTGTTAGCCCTTCGAGATCTCTAACAAAAATCATACTGACGCCACTGACCGTAGTGGTAATTATGGTGGCAATTCTGGCTTATACACCACAGTTCGTGTGGTTCTTCGCCCCAAGTTCTCTGCGCGCAGTTTCGCAGGAGAGAGTTGCTTACGAATTCTATTGGCGTATTCAGTTTTATCTAAGAAAGGCGACCGGCGGTGTGCCTGATCTTTCCTGGGCCGAGGTGATCAAGGGCACGTGGCCAGGAAACCTGCTCAAGGGCACGTGGCCAGGGAGCGGCTTCATCACGGCGTCAACGGTCACCGACGGCCGCAGCCTGGAAGCGGCGGTCGTCAACCCTCTCGATGGTCCGGAGGACATTGCGAGGGGCCAGGAGATCTTTCTCGCGAACTGCGCCGGCTGTCATGGGAACGACGGCAAGGGCGGACATGCGCCTTCCTTGGCGAAGTCCAACTTCAGCGTCGGCACCAGTGATCTGGCGCTTTACAAAGCCTTGCGCGACGGCATTCCCGGCACGGCGCTGGCCGCCGTGGACCTCTCGATGGCGGAACGCTGGCAGGTCATCGCGTTTCTGCGCACGCTCGGCAACCAGACCATGAACGAGGCCAACGCGAGCGCTTTGCCCCCGCCTGTCGATGTCAGTCGGGAAGCCCTGTTGACGGCGAGGAGCCGGACGGACCAATGGCTCACCTACTCCGGTGCTCTCGACGGCTGGCGCCATTCCCCGCTTCAGGAGATCACGCCCGCGAACGTGTCCAGGTTGAAGTTGCGTTGGGCTCATCAGTTCGCAGCCGAAGAAGGCACCATCCAGGCGACACCCATCGTCGCAGGCAAGACGATCTTCATCACCGAACCACCCAACAACGTGGTCGCCTTGGAGGCCGCAACCGGTCGCGAAATCTGGAGATATGTGCGCCGTCTCCCAGAGGAGCTCCCAATCTGTTGCGGACGTGTGAACCGAGGACTCGCGGTTCTCGGCAACAGGTTGTTCCTGGGCACTTTGGACGCCAAGCTGGTCGCGCTCGATGCGAGCACCGGCGAAGTCCAGTGGGAGGTCCAGGTCGCCGATCCGCGCGCAGGCTTCACCATCACCGGTGCGCCGCTGGTCGTCAACGATATGGTGATCGTCGGGGTCTCCGGAGGCGAGTTCGGGATCCGCGGTTTCCTTCCCGCGTACGACGCGCAGACAGGCGAACAGCGCTGGCGCTTCCACACGATTCCGGGTCCCGGCGAGATCGGTCATGACACTTGGGAGAACGACGCGTGGACAACCGGTGGCGGTCCCACGTGGATCACGGGAAGCTTCGATCCCGACCTCAACCTCGTCTACTGGGGCGTAGGCAACCCGTCGCCCAATTATGCCGGCGAGGTGCGGCCGGGCGACAATCTGTTCACGAACAGCGTCATTGCCCTGGACGCCACAACGGGGGCGTTGGCCTGGCACTTCCAGTTCACGCCGCACGACGAACATGACTGGGATTCCAATCAGACCCCGGTGCTCGCCGATCTCGTCATCGACGGCGTCGCGCGCAAGGTCATCTGCTGGGCGAACCGCAACGGCTTCTACTACGTGCTGGATCGCACCAACGGACAGTTCCTGCGCGGCGTTCCTTTCGTGGAGATCAACTGGGCGAGCGGACTTGACGACGAGGGACGACCGCTTCTGACCGAAGCAGCGAAGGTCACCGCGACGGGCACGCTGACCAGGCCTTGGGTCGGCGGCGGAACGAACTGGCTCCCGCCCTCGTATGATCCAAAGACCCAGACTTTTCTGGTTCATGCGACCGAGGGCGCGTCGATCTACACGAAGTCGCCGCAAGATCAGGTGAGCCGTGGCCAGGGCGGCATCTACGTCGGGAGCGGCTCGTCGTCGGCTGGACCTGCGGTGAACGTGGTGAAGGCCCTTGACGCGGCCAGTGGCGCCACGAAGTGGGAATATGTCGCGCCCAAGCCGCAGACGAACCTCGACTGGAGCTATAGCGGGGTCTTGTCGACGGCCGGCAGCGTCGCGTTCTCGGCGTCTGCCGGCGTGTTGTTCGCCTTGAACACGGCGACCGGCGAGGAACTGTGGCGGGCGGGTCTCGGTGGGCGAACGCAAGCCACGCCGATCTCGTTCACGATCGATGGCAACCAGGTTGTGGCCGTGGCCGCTGGAAGAACACTGTTCGTGTTCGGCCTCCAGTCTGAGGAGCTGGCCCGTTCAGGCTGAAAATCCGAGATGGTCTGCGCGGGCGACGGCGGAGAGATCGTTGGCTGGCTTTGGTCGCAGCGTGGCGATCGGGCGTGCTTCAGGCGACAGAACGTGGCTTCGACCTGCCTGATCGATTGCCCGTCCGGCCGTGCGACTTGATGAGGCGCTCTCCGCTCGCAGCCATCTCGAGGCTGCCGCGGTGAGGCCGCTTCATCGCTACGGCGGATAGCACTTAGCCCTAAGAGGTAGGATACCGCCGATAGCTGCAGTCATCTCCCCGATCGGGCTTCTCGCAAAAGCGGCGCGCGATGCAATAGGATGTCGCCGTCCGGGCCGCGGCACCAATCTCGTCGGAGCTTCCGGATTGTCCTTGTCGACACGGATCATCCTCATCGAGCCGAAGGAGCGCTACGGATGAAAGTTCTGGTAACCGGCCATCGCGGATACATCGGCACGGTGATGGTGCCCATGCTGCTCGACGCCGGTCACGAGGTGACGGGCTGCGACATCGATTTCTACGAGCGTTGCACCTTCGACTTCGGTGGCCCGATCGCCCCGGTGCCCGGCCTGCGCAAGGACGTGCGCGATCTCGCGCTGAGCGATCTCGAGGGCTTCGATGCGGTGATCCACCTGGCCGCGCTCTCGAACGATCCGCTGAGCGATCTCAATCCCGAGGTCACCTACGACATCAATCACCGGGCGAGCGTCCGTCTGGCCGCCTTGGCGAAGATCGCCGGCGTCAAGCGCTTTCTTTTGGCGTCGTCCTGCAGCAATTACGGCCAGGCCGGCGACGCGATGATCGACGAGACCGGCGCGCTCAACCCGGTCACCGCCTACGGACAGTCGAAAGTGTGGTCGGAGCGCGACATCGCCCGTCTGGCCGGCGACGGCTTCTGCCCGACCTATTTCCGACCCGCCACGGCGTATGGTCTCTCGCCGCGCCTGCGCGTCGACATCGTGCTGAACAATCTCGTCGCCTGGGCGGTCACCGAAGGCCTGATCTACCTGAAGTCCGACGGCTCGCCCTGGCGCCCGATCGTGCACATCGAGGACATCGCGCGCGCCTTCCTGGCCGGCCTGCACGCGCCGGCGGAGAGGGTGTTCAACGAGGCGTTCAACGTCGGCCGGACCGAGCACAATTATCGGATCCGGGAGATCGCCGAGATCGTGGCGGAGGTCGTTCCCGGATGCCGCCTGGAGATCGCGTCCGATGCGGGCCCCGACAAGCGCTCCTACCGGGTGAGCTTCGAGAAGATCGCCCGCGCGCTGCCCGAGTTCAGGCCGCAATGGGATGTCCGCAAAGGGGCCGAGCAGCTCCATGCCGCGTATCGCGCCTCCGGTCTCAGGCTCCAGGAGCTCGAGGGCCGCTTCCAGCGGATCAGCCAGATCAAGAGACTGATCGGCGAGGGATCGCTCGGCGCCGATCTGCGTTCTCGAAGCCGGACCGCCGTGGCGGACGCCCTGCCGGACGCCGTGGCGGTGCCCGCGGTGGCGTGATCCGGCCGCCCTCTCGCCCGGAGCAGCCATGGCACCGGTCGCACCTCTCATACCGAGCCCTCGAGGTCCTGATTTTTGGGGATCGGTAGCGCGCGCGGGGTTGGCCGGTCGGCCGCGCGCCCAGGGAGGAGGATGATGCCGGGCGAACGAAGGTTCGAGCCGTGTGAGCCCGGTATCAGGGAGCTCCTCGAGCACGCCGGCATCGGCGCGGAGATCTACGCGCTCGCGGCCGAGATCTATCCGATCTGCCGCAGCATCACCGGCGACGGCGTGCGCCGGACGCTTGGCCATCTCGCCCGGCACATCGACCTCGAGGTGCACGAGGCGCCGACCGGCACCCAGGTGTTCGATTGGACCATCCCGCGCGAATGGAACATCAAAGACGCCTGGATCAAGAACGCCGCCGGGGACCGGATCGTCGATTTCGGCAGCTGCAACCTGCACGTCTTGAACTACAGCCGGCCAGTGCACGCGACGCTGCCGCTGGACGAGCTGAAGAAGCACGTCTTCACGCTGCCCGACCAGCCCGACCTGATCCCCTATCGGACCTTCTACTATGCCGACAATTGGGGCTTCTGCATGGCCCACGATCAGCTCGCGGCGCTGCCCGACGGTCTGTACGAGGTGCTGATCGACGCGAGCCTCGAGGACGGCAGCCTGACCTACGGCGAGTACCTGCACCGCGGGGCCACGGACGAGGAGTTCCTGTTCTCCGCCCACGTCTGCCACCCCTCGCTCGCCAACGACAACTGCTCGGGGCTGGCGCTGCTGACGCTTCTGGCCGCGCGCCTCGCGCCGCTGCGGACGCGCTACAGCTACCGCTTCGTGTTCGCGCCCGGCACGATCGGCGCGATCACCTGGCTCGCGCGCAACGAGCAGCGGGTGAGCCGGATCCGGCACGGCCTGGTGGTGTCCTGCGTCGGCGATGGCGGCGGGCCGACCTACAAGAAGAGCCGCCGCGGCGATGCCTTGATCGATCGCGCCATGAGCCATGTCCTGCAGCACGCCGTGGCGGCGCCGACGATCCTCGAGTTCTTCCCCTACGGCTATGACGAGCGGCAGTACTGCTCGCCCGGCTTCGACCTTCCGGTCGGGCTGTTCCAGCGCAGCCAGTTCGGAACCTTCCCGCAATATCATACCTCCGCCGACGATCTCGACTTCATCCGGCCCGAGCATCTCGCCGCGTCCTACCGGATGATCGTCGGCGCGCTCGAGATCGTCGAGAACGACTGGCGCCCGCACAGCACGATGCCCAAGTGCGAGCCTCAGCTCGGCCGGCGCGGCCTCTATTCCGCCCTGGGCGGCGATAAGGACGGACCGGCGAAAAGCATGGCGTTTTTGTGGATTCTCAATCTCGCCGATGGCCGGCATTCCCTGCTCGACATCGCCGAGCGTGCCCAGCTGCCGTTCGCCGTGGTCGCCGAGGCGGCGCGCCTTCTGGAGGAAAGCGGGTTGCTCGCCGAACAGCGCTGCGGCGCCTGGCCGACGGTTGCGGCCGCAGCCCGATCTCCCATCGAGGAGCGATCGGAGACGCTTCTGCGGAGATGAGTACCCCTTTTGCGGGGCTTGTTGCCGGGCGGGGCGGCGAGACAATGGCCGGCGGCAGTCCACCGGCGTCGGGGTGGCAGCGCGGGGGCCTCGGTTCCTCGACGGTGCTAAGGCGCCTGGCTTGCTGACGGCCTCTTGCCAGGAGCCAGACGCAGATGCGTCGTCCGGAGCAACTTCAGGCCGTGGCGGGCGATGGGCGAAGGTTCATGCAGGCTTCTGACCACTCGAGAGAGCCGATGTCTGGACACCAAGGCAATGGATCCCCCGCCGGCGTCGACGTCGCAATTCCCTGCTACCAGTACGGGCGGTTCCTGCGCGCGTGCGTCACCAGCGTCCTGACCCAGGGGATCCGGGACGTTCGGGTTCTCATCATCGACAACGCCTCGACCGACGACAGCGCCGAGGTGGCGCAGCAGCTCGCCGCGGACGACCGGCGGGTGGAGCTCGTGGCGCGCCGACGCAATCTTGGCCCCCATGCCTCGTTCAACGAGGGGATCGACTGGGCCGCCTCGAAGTACTTCATGGTCCTTTGCGCCGATGATCTCCTGGCGCCGGGCTGTCTCGCGGGTGCCGTCGCGATCATGGAGCGGCGCCCGGAGGTCGGGTTCGCCTATGGGCGTGCCGCCTCGCTCCATCCGCACGGCCCGATGCCCGTCCTCGCTTCCGATCCTCGGGACGCGCCGTGGCAGATCGTGGCGGGCCGGGATCTGCTCGAGCGGTTCTGTCGCGATGGCGTCAACCACGTCCCCGGACCCAGCACGGTGGTGGTCAGAACCATCGCGCAGAAGCTGGCGGGCTACTACCGCCCCGGCCTGCCGCATACCGACGACTTCGAGATGTGGATGCGGCTCGCGCGCCTTGGACCCGCCGCCAGGACCGAGGCCTGCCTGGGGATCTTGCGGTTTCACACATCGGCAAGATCCGCGTCCGCGCGGCGCGTCCAGACCGTGCCCTATGATCAGCCACCGGCGATGCCATGGCACGACGAAGCCGCGTTCGAGAGCTTCTTTGCTCACGAGGGCGCGGCGCTGCCGGAAGCCGCCCGTCTGCACCGGTTGGCCAGGCGGAGTCTCGGGGAGCGCGCCTATTGGTCAGCCCTGGCCCATCTGTCTCGTGGCCAGGCCGGCACCAGCCGCGACCTCTTGAAATTCGCCCTCAGCCGGCGCCCGACGGCCGCGATTTTTCCCCCTGTGCAATATCTGTTTCGAAGGCACAATGGGGTTGACCGGATCATCGACGTCGCATCCGAGGTGATGCGGTGGTCGCGCCCGCGCGTGGCGCCCGCCCCCCTGGACGGATGACCTTCCCCATGGATCGGAGCGCTCGGATGCCGTCTGCGTACGCCTCTGTCTCCGCCGCCCTCGAGGCTCTGCCCGATGCGCTTTGACGAGACGACGCTGTGCGGCGCCTGGCTGATCGAGCCCGAGCCGGCGCGCGATCATCGAGGCTTCTTTGCCCGCACCTTCTGTGCCCAGGAATTTGCGGAGCATGGGCTGACGGCAGGCTTCGTTCAGCACAACACGTCGCAGTCCACGGCGAGAGGAACGCTGCGCGGGATGCACTTCCAGCGGGCGCCGCATGCCGAGGTGAAGGTGGTCAGCTGCCTGAGAGGGGCGATCTGGGACGTGATCATCGATCTACGACCCGAATCGCCCACCTATCGCCAGTGGGACGGGTTCGAGCTGACTGCGGACAATCGCCGCCAGCTCTATGTTCCCGAAGGCTTCGCCCATGGCTTTCAAACGCTGTGCGACGATACCGAGGTGGGTTATCTGATCTCGGCGTTCTACGCGCCCCTGGCGGCAAGCGGGCTCCGCTACGACGACCCGGCATTCGCCATCGCGTGGCCGCTGCCCTTGAGCGAGATCTCGGACAAGGACAGGACCTGGCCTGATTTTCGGGATGCCCCGGCCTGACGCCGACCGCGCATATCCTCGAGAGATGGCAGATGGAAGCCTCGGGGCAGCTCTTGGCACGGGTGCGACTCGTCGCGCGCGCCGCCCCGGCCTGACCAGGTCTATCTTGCCTCCCCTGCCCTCGGGCCAGAGGCGATCGCGCGTTCGCGCCAGCGCCAGCCTCGCCGCACGAACGGCGTCTCTGCGATCTCGTCGACCGCTTTCCTGAGCTCGGGCAGCACGGGGTGCCGCGTGATGATCACGCCGGCCAGCCAGCCGCATGCCGCCAGGAGCACCGCCAGGCCGGTCGCCGCCATCGACAGGGCAAAGCCCTGGTCGGACAGAGCCATGACCCCGGCCGGCCCGGCGGTGCTGCCGGCCGTGACGACCGCGCTCTTCCAGAGCGCAGCGCCCACCTCACGCCACCGGAAGGCAACGTGCCGCCGCACGAACCAGAGCGACAGGACCATCTGAAACGGCAGCGTCACGAGCTTGCTCGCCGCCATCGCCATGATCCCGAACCAGGCCGCGGAGCACAGGATCACCGCCGACACCGAGCGCCCGATCAGGTCCGCCAGCACGCGATCTCGGTTGGCGCCCACGGCCAGGAGGACCGGCGACGTCAGCATCACCGGGAACCATGCCAGGCCGGCGACCGCCATGACCTGGAGCAGCGGCACGACGCCGTCGAGCCACTGCGAGCCCAAAAAAAGCAAGACGACGGGGTAGGCCAGGAGCGCAAGCAGCACCTGTGCGGGCCAGTAGAATACCGTAATGAAGCCGAGAGCCTGAAGATACGACTTCTTCAAGTTGCGGCCTTCACGAACCTCGACCGCGAGAGCCGGGAACGCCACAGAAAAGACGCTCGTCAGCACGATCTTGTCCGGAATGTCGGACACCACGCTCGCCCGATTGTACAGGCCGACGGCCGAGTGCGGGAGCAGATGGCCGAGAACGAGCTGTGGGAGCGCCTCGTAGATCCGGTTGATCACGAAGCTGGCGCCGTTGTAGCCACCGAACGTCAGCACCCTGCCCCAGGACTTGAAGACCGGGCGCAGGATCGACAGATCCGGTCGGAAATAAAAGGACAGGACAATCGTCGCGCCGGCTGCGGCAACCGTCGCCCACGCATAGCTCATGTAGCTGAAGCCGGCGAGCGCCAGCCACGCGGTGACGACAGCGGTCACCGTAGCGCTCGTCGTCTGGATGCAGGCAACCGCTCCGAACGCCATGTCGCGGCGCAACACGCCCAGGATGGGCAACGACGCGGCTTCGATCAGCCCGGCGGCCGCGGTGATCTGAATGAAGCGCGCCAGTCCTTCTTCTCCGTAGAAGGCGCCGATCCATGGCGCGAGCAGGAACATCATGACCGTCATCAGACCCGTCATCACGAACAGGACCGTGAACGACGCGCGGATGTCGTCGCGCCCGATCTCGTGGCGCTGGATCAAGAACTCCGGGCTCGCGAACTCGCGCAGTCCAAGTGCGATGGTCATGATCGCGGTGCCGATCACGGCGACCCCGATCTCGGAAGGGGTGAGCAGGCGAGCGACGAATGCGATCGAGGCGAGGCGAACAGCGATCCGAAGGTACTGAGCACCGGCTGCTATGATTAGGGCACGTCTGACCACGCTCTTGCGTCCCTCCTCGAGCCAAGCTTCCGACGTTGGTCGCCACGGCCGCGCCGCCGATGGCCTGCGATCGGGCGGCCGCATCCAAGGGCGCCCCAGGACGGCCGCTTCCACGGCAACGGCTGCCGCATGCCCGCACCGCAGCTTCCTAATCTACGATTCGCTGGACCCGGGCGCTCGTGCCTAAATCGTGGTATGGCTCGACCGTCAGAGGGCTTAGGCGACCCCCCTGCGCCCGCTTCTGATCATGCCCTCACGATGGCCGCGGCTTCCCGGCGGGCCCGACAGCAATCGCCGCGGTTCGGCTCGGGCTGGGTGCCTTCTGTCACGACCGGCACACGGGGGTGCGTCCAAGGTCAGGATTGGGCGCCGCCACGCGCGGATGCGGATCTGACAGAACGTCGGCGCCTCCATGCATCGCTGCTTTCTCGACCCTGTTGCGGCAGGGCGCCGGAGGAAGAGGAACGGACCACCCTGATCCCTACGCCCAAGGTCGTAGTCTTTCGATCCGGATGCCATCACCCGGAGGATGCACCCCGCGGCCACCTCCGCCGGCGTAGCCAAATCGGCCGATGGTGGCTCCATCGCAAAGGTAAGCTCTCCAAGATCCGCGTTCCCGCTATCCTCCCTCTCGGGCCGCCGGCAGCAATTGGCGAGCTGTCGAGGGCCAGTCGTCGTGACGGGATCAATGCACGGCAGCCAGCGGGATCGAGCATGAACGTTCAAGTTCTCGATGCATTGCGTGATGCGGGGTGTGATGCGGCGTCTGATGCGGGGCCTGATGCGGGAGCTCACGCCGCCGACCGGTGTCGGTTGTGCGGTGGCGCGCTCGCGCACACCTTCGTCGACCTCGGCATGTCGCCGCTCTGCGAGAGCTATCTCGCGTTTGGGCAACTCGACGCGATGGAGCCGTACTTCCCGCTCCACGTGCTCGTTTGCGGGAGCTGCTTTCTCGTGCAGCTGAAGGAGTATGTGAGCCCGGAGTCGATCTTCCGGGAATATGCCTATTTCTCCTCCTATTCGACCACCTGGGTCGCTCACGCCAAGAGCTATTGCGAGACGATCGCAACCCGGCTCGGGCTCAAGCCCGACAGCTTGGTCGTCGAGCTGGCGAGCAACGACGGCTATCTGCTGCAGCACTTCTTGCCGCTCGGCGTCCCTGTGCTCGGCATCGAGCCGGCCGCCAACGTCGCCAGGGTGGCGATCGCCAAAGGCATCGCCACGCGCGTCGACTTCTTCGGCGTCGACCTGGCGGAGGCGCTCGTCGCGGAGGGCCAGTGCGCGGATCTGATCGTCGGCAACAACGTCCTGGCCCAGGTGCCCGACCTCAACGATTTCGTGGCGGGAATGGCCAGGCTCCTCGAGCCGGAAGGCGTCATAACGCTGGAGTTCCCGCACCTCGAGCGGCTGATCGCGGAGAACCAGTTCGACACGATCTATCACGAGCACTTCTCGTATTTCTCGCTGATCACGATCGAGCGTCTGGCGGCCCGGCACCGCCTGAAGCTGATCGACGTGGAGGAGCTTTTGACCCATGGCGGCTCGCTGCGGGTGTATCTCGCGCATGCCGGCTCGGTGCGGCCGACCGCGAAGAGCGTCCCGGCCCTTCTCGCCCGCGAGCGGCGCCTCGGCTTCGAGGACCTCGCGACCTACGCCTCCTTCGCCGAGCAGGTGAAGCGAACCAAGCGTAAGCTCTTGTCGTTCCTGATCGCGGCGAAGGACGCCGGGAAGATCGTCTGCGGCTACGGCGCTCCAGGCAAAGGCAACACGCTTTTGAACTATTGCGGGATCGGCACCGACTTCCTCGAGTTCACGGTCGATCGCAACCCCTACAAGCACGGCCGGTTCACGCCCGGCATGCACATCCCGATCCATCCGGTCGAAGCGATCGACGCGGCCAAGCCCGACTACGTCCTGATCCTGCCCTGGAACCTCAAGGACGAGATCGTCCAGCAGATGCGCCACGTGGGTGCCTGGGGCGGCAGGTTCATCGTCCCGATCCCCGAGATGGCCCTCATCGATCCGAAGGAACTGCAATCATGAAAGTCGTGCTCTTCTGCGGCGGGCTGGGGACCCGGATCCGCGAATATTCCGAAAGCATCCCGAAGCCGATGATCCCGGTTGGCCATCAGCCGATACTCTGGCACGTGATGCAATATTACAGCGAGTACGGGCATACCGATTTCGTGCTCACCCTTGGTTACAAGGCCAACATCATCAAGGAGTTCTTCTTGAGTTACCGGCCACAGGTGTATGCCGACTGCGTGGTGTCGGGCTTTGGCGCCAATGTCGAGCTCCTGAGCGAGCCCGAAGAGGACTGGCGCATCACCCTGATCGACACCGGCATCTGGCGCAATATCGGCGAGCGGCTGTGGGCGGTGCGCGACCACGTCAAGAACGAGGAGATCTTCCTGGCCAACTACAGCGATGGCCTCACGGATGTGAACCTGGATGACATGCTCGAGCGCTTCAAGGAGAGCGGCAAGCTCGCCTGCTTCCTCGCCGTCCGGCCGCCGCTCACCTACCATCTTGCCGACATCGAGGCGGATGGGCGGGTGCGCGAGTTCCGTTCGTCCGACCGCTCGGACATCTGGATCAACGCCGGCTATTTCCTGCTGCGCCCCGAGATCTTCGATTACATGAACGAGGGCGAGGAACTGGTGCTCGAACCGTTCTGGAGGCTGATCGAGGCGAACCAGCTCATGGCGTACAAGCACGAGGGGTTCTGGCGTTGCATGGACAACCTGAAGGACCGCCAGGTCCTCGAGGAGATGGTCGAGCAGGGCAAGATGCCGTGGCGCGCCCGTGACGCCGCCAGGAGCGGCAGGACCTTGTCGATCGCCGGCCTATGAGAGCCTTGCATCTCGCCCGGCCGAACGAGACGCTCTCGGTCCTGTGCCTCGGGGCGCACGCGGACGACATCGAGATCGGCGCCGGCGGCACGATCCTCAACTGGATCGCATCGGGGGTCCGGCTCGAGGTCGATTGGTGCGTGCTGAGCGCGCTGGGACCGCGTGCGGCAGAGGCCGAGGCATCGGCGGCGGCGTTCGTCGCCGGCGCGGTCAGCAGCAGGATCAGGCTCGCGCGCTTCGAGGACGGTTTCTTTCCCTATCACGGCCACGAGATCAAGGCCTGGCTCGACGCCTTGAAGCTCGAGGTCGACCCGGACGTCGTGCTCACGCATCGGCGGAACGACGCCCACCAGGACCATCGCGAGATCTGTCAGCTGACCTGGAACCTGTTTCGCGATCACCTGATTCTCGAATACGAGATTCCCAAATGGGATGGCGATCTCGACCGGCCGAACGTCTACATGCCGCTCGGCGCCGCGGTGCTGGAGCGCAAGATCGAGCTCCTGCTCGACCATTTCGGGACCCAGCGGTCCAAGGACTGGTTCGATGCGGAGACCTTCGCCGGCCTGGCGCGCCTGCGGGGGATGGAATGCCGCGCCCTCGAGCGCTACGCCGAGGCCTTCGTCATGCGTAAGGCCACTTTGGGGTAGCGGACGTCCCGGCGGCCGCTTGCGGCCGGCAGGTCGCATGGCCGGGACGGTCGTGTGACGGCGGCCGGTGGGTCACGGAGGCAGGACGATGCTCCGAATGACGTGGCGAGTGAGAATTCTATGGCTCGTTGGCCCGGCGATGCTCGTCGGCGCCGGCTGCGTACTGTCGGCGCAAGAGAACGCGTCGGTGACGCTCAGACCCGGGCAGGACATCCAAGCGATCGTGGCGCGCTCCCCCGAGGGCACCCAGTTCCATCTCGAGCCCGGCATCTACCGGCAGCAGACGATCCATCCGAAGGACGGGCAGGAGTTCATCGGGCAGGATGGCGCGATCCTCAGCGGCGCCATGGAGTTGACGGATTGGAGACAGGCATCGGGATTGTGGCGGTCAGAGCGTCTCCCGCCTCCGCAACCCGTCCATGGCGACTGCGATAGCGGTCGAGACCTCTGCAATCTGGCAGAGGATCTGTTCGTCAACGGTCTCCTCTACCAACGGGTGGCGTCCCTGAACGACCTGGGTCCCGGGACCTGGCACGAGGCGAATGGCCGCGCCTATCTGGCGGACGACCCGAGGGGGCAACTGATCGAGTTGAGCGTGACGCCGCTGGCCATCGGTGGCCATGCCGAAGGGGTCGTCTTGAGGAATTTGGTCGTCGAGAAGTACGCGTCTCCGGCACAGCACGGCGCGATCGAGTCCTATGAGGGGCGCGGCTGGCTGATTGCCGAGGTCACGGCCCGTTGGAACCACGGCGTCGGCCTCTCGTTCGGCCCGCGCACGCGTGTCAAGGGAGGCTCGTTCAGCCACAACGGCCAGCTGGGCATGGCCGGGACCGGCGAGGGCTCCAGAGTCCAGGGCGTCGAGATCGCGTTCAACAACTATGCCGGGTACGATCCCGGCTGGGAGGCCGGCGGCACGAAGTTCTACCAAACGCAAGGACTGGTCGTGCGCGACTCCTGCATACACCACAACGCGGGCCCGGGGTTGTGGACCGATATCGACAACATCGATGTCATCTATGACGGCAACAAAGTATTTCTGAATGCGAGCGATGGAATAAAACACGAGATTTCCTATGATGCGATCATCCGCAATAACATTGTGGCTCGCAACGGAACTAGCGGATTCGACGTCTGGCTATGGGGTTCGCAGATCCTCATCCAAAACAGTCGTAACGTGAAGGTCCATGATAATGTCGTCGAGGTGTCGGGCGAATTCGGCAACGGCATTGGTGTGATTCATCAAGATCGCGGCGATGGCGCGTATGGTCCATGGATTGCAGCCGATAATCGCGTTCACCACAACACGATCGTCCACCTCGGCAGCCGTGGCCAGAACGGCGTGGTCATGGACACGGACGATGATTGGTTCTGGAGCGAGGCCGACAACGGCTTCGAGTCGAACACCTACATCGTGGCAGATGAAACCAGTGAATATTGGACCTCGAACGATCGGGACGCGGTCTGGGAGGATGTCGGTGACCTGGGGTTCGAGCCGAACAGCGAGCGCATCGTCGAGCAGCGGACGCAAAGGCAGCTCTCCTGCGGCGAATGACGGCGCTCATGGAACGCGCTGAGCACGGGCCGTCGCCGCCCAGCACGTGTCATGATCTCGACAGATCCGGATCGAGCGCGGGTGCTCTGCCCGAGCTGCCTGCCGATTCGCGGTCGGCGGACCCGATCGCCCGAATCCGGCACGCTTCGCTCAAGCCACGCTCGCGAGCCCGTTGAGCGTTGCCGCGAGGACGGCACGTCGCGCAGCCCCGTGTCCCCACCGGCCGCTCGGCAATCAATCGCCATGGACCTCCCCAAGACTCCCGAAAAATAGCCTCGGGACCCAAGATCACGCCTACTCAGTCCGTCTTACCTCGATCACCCCATGACATCGCCGATCAGCGTAGGCTGACGAGGTGAGGCACCACGTCAGGGCTTCCACCATCGAGCCCAACCTGGCTGTAATCCTCATTTGTCTGAGCGACCGATGGCAGTAATGATTAGTCATGGCTCGGTATCGGTAGGAACGGCATCAGTCCACCGCATATCAGCTTGATCGCCTGTCGCCACTTGTAGCCTGAAGAGCCTGAAGAGCCTGAAGCCTAAGGCTTCCGACCAGTGTACCGCAAGTTGGGAACCAAAAGTCATGTACGTGTTGAACAAGAGCGCCAAGATGTCGGACGGGGGCGGCCAGGCCTCCTGGGAAGACGATGCCCCTGGAAGCGACGATGCACCCGTCGGTCGGGTGCGGAACGGAGAGCTTCCGCCGGTGGTCTACGTGGATCCTCGGGCATTCACTCGAGAGTGCGTCGGGGGCTGGTTGCAGAGCAGCCTGAGCGGATTCAGCGTCCACGTCCTGCCGGATCCGGAGCAGATCGAGACGGCGCCGGTCGATCGTGACCGAATCCGGGCGGTCGTCGTCAATACCGCCTCCGAACGGATGTCGTCGGTCGCGGTGGCGCGCCGGTTGTCGCGGGTGGGCGAGCTCCTGCCGGAGGTCCCGGTGGCGGCACTGTCCGACCACGAGGATGCCGACAACATTCGAGAGGCGTTCAATCTCGGTGTGCGCGGCTACATTCCTACCAGCCTGGGGTCAACGGTGGCGGTCGAGGCGGTGCGCCTGGTCTGCGTCGGCGGCACGTTTGCGCCGGCAGCCGCCCTGCTGGCCCAGGGCGACCGGCAGGCTTCGGGCGGCGAGCGGCTGATCCAAGGCTTCACGCAGCGCCAGGCACAGATCCTGGATTGCCTGCGACGGGGCATGGCGAACAAGCTGATCGCGTACGAGCTGAACATGTGCGAAAGCACGGTGAAGGTACATGTGCGCAACATCATGAAGAAGGTGAACGCCACCAACCGCACGCAGGTCGCCTATCTGACCCGCGGCTTCTTCGAAAGCGCAAGCCAGTATCAGCGCGCCTGACCTGGCAGCGCCGGGAAGCGGCGCACGCCCCGACCTCGCCGACAGGCGCCGGGCGGCAATCGAGCGAACGCCGCGCGCCCCAGGGCGCGGGTTGGCTGGTCGGCCGCGCGCCCCAGCGCGCGGGGTTGGCTG
>JBOHKK010000005.1:0-43332 GCA_050729115.1 Geminicoccaceae bacterium
CCCGCAGGTCCGATCATCGGCTGACCTCCCGCAGGACCGCCGCATAGCCAGCGACATCGACCTGGCTGTCGAGATGCTTCGGGTCGCGGGCGAGCCGGGCCAGCTTCAGGTCGATCAGGCACAGCACGACCTGCGCCGGACTCACCCTGGTGCCGAGTGTGAGCGACCACCGCGCTGCGACCCGCTCGAACAGGTCGACCGGCTCGCCGTACTCACGACGACGCCGATTGACCAAACCCGCGGCGTGCTCGAGGAGCTCGGGCCCGTTCATCGCCGACCTCCGTTCCTGAGCGCCCAGTCGAGCAGCGCGAGAGCATCGGCCTCATTATCATCGACGGGGTCGAAGCCGAGCGCGCGCACTGCGGCGATGACTGCCTCCTTGTCGGCGTTGCCTCGGCCAGTGACGTGCCGTTTGATCGTGCCGACCGGCACGCCCCGGTACGGGATCTTGAACATCTCCGCCCAGGCGGTCAGATGCGCGAGGTAGCCTCCGTACGCATGGGCCGCCGTAACGCCAGCATGGAAACGCACCTCCTCGAAGTACACGGCGCCGATCCCGCCGGCGGTCTCGTCCACCTCCTGCAGCCAGGCCCGGAAGCGGAGATAGATCATGCCCCCGCCCGAACCGCCCCGGCTTGAACTCGACCGTGCCGCTGGCGATGGCGCCATCGGCATTGCGCACGGCCCAGCCGGTCTTCTGGCCGAGATCGAGCGCCAGGATGGCGGTACCGGTTGGGTCACCCGCCGCCAGTGCCAGCGCCGGCACCGAGATAGGTCTTGCCTCGCTGCGCAGGGCGCGCAGAGTCGATACAGCCATGATCCTCCTCCGAAGGGTGGTCGTGGTCAGGATGGCGGCGGGGTCCCGCCAAGAACGTCGCCGCCATCCGCTCCTCAGGGGCGCTCTGCGCGCCGCCATTCGACAAAGAGCACGGCGCCGGGATTCCACCACGCCGGCCAAGTCGAGATCGTGAACTTCAAGCCGTAGAGCTCCGCGGCTCGGAGCATCTCGGCCACCACATCCGAGCTCAGGCCGTAGGGCTGCGAGACATAGGCCTCGGGCGTGCGCTCCCGGAGCCACAGCGAGACGTGGTCGTCGCCGGGGAGCCGGTCGGGACACGAGCCTCGCGACCTTCGTCCGAGCAGCCGCCACCATTCCGAGCCCGGCCTGGCCATGCTCAGTCCGTGCCGGCGCCCCCAGGCGCGAGCGGAGGCGTCGCGGGCCTCCTCGAGGCGTTGCGCCGCCCCGGCCGAGTGGTTCCGCCTCAACAGCTCGAGCGAGGTGCGGATGGCCTGCTCGTGGTCCACTCGGTCTTCATCAGCTGCCATCGAGGTCTGCATCAGGTCCTGCTCCGGTTGTACGGGTGGTCCCACTTGGTCCCGATGGTCCCACTTGTGGTCCCACTATGGTCTCCGGCTAAGCCATTGATCTTGCCGGGGTGGTCCCACTGGTCCCAGTGGGGCCACTGATTCCCTCTCTTTTCCGTAGGGGTATGATTGGCGTGATTCGTGTTTAACATGATGCGTGCGTATAATGCGTTTTTCGGCCCCTACGAAAACGGAAGGAAATAAGTGGGACCACTGGGACCAGTGGGGACCACGCCGCAGTTTCCCTGGGCTTTTCGAGCGGGGCATAGTGGGACCACCCGGTCATGAAGTGGGACCAGTGGGACCACACGCATTACGTGTGTCGGGATCACGCAGGTAACGCCACTCGCGTTCGCCGTTCCGACGGACCTTGCGGCGCTTGAAGCCCATGCTGACCAGGCAGCGCACGACCCGGTTCTGATCGGCCTGGCTCCAGCGGCCGCGCTCGATGCCGAGGGCGTGCTCCAGGACCTCTGCGACGGACGTGTCGTTCAGAGGCTCCGGGCGCGGCACGTGGTAGGGCTTCCGTTCGCCGTAGCCGTTCTCGCTCCACTGGACCTCGCACTCGAGGTACTGGCGGATGGGGTCTTCCCATGCATCGCCCTGGTACCGATCGTCCTGCTCTTCGGCGGCCGCCGCGTTGAGCTCACGGGACTCGAGCCACCATGGCTCGCCCGCCCGGAACCGATCACGTGCCTCGGCCCAGAGCTGATCCCGATCGGTCCGGAGCCTCTCGACGTCGATCGTCCTGCAGAGCACTGGCCAGAAGCGGCGCCCGCCGGTCGCGTCCTTGAGGTAGCCGCCCTCGGGGTTGACGCTGCCGGCGAACACGCACTGGCGCGGGAGGTCGACCAGCCGCTTGCCATAAGGCGGCCGGAAGCGGTCGTGGGTGCGCGAGATGAACGCCTTGATCGCGCCGACCTCGGTCCGGCTCATCGAATCGAGCTCGGCGACCTCGATAATCCAGACGCCCTTGGTCTCCATGGCAGCGTCCTTGCTGCCGAGGTCCGAGAGGCGGTCGGTGAACCAGGGTTCAGCGAGGGTCATGAGAGCGCTGGACTTCTTGATCCCCTGCGGACCCTCGAGAATCAGGACGCAGTCGGCCTTGGCGCCAGGAACGTAGGTCCGCGCGACCGCCGAGCTGAGCCAGCGGGCGCCGACGGCGCGGGCGTAGGGCGTGTCGGCGACGCCGAGGTAGGTCATCAGCCAGCGGTCAAGCCGGGCCGTGCCGTCCCACACGAGGCCGTCCAGGTACTCGCGGACGGGATGGAAGACGCGGTCCCGGGCAACCGTCTCGACGCCCTGCCCGGCGACGGAGGCGGGCGCCATGATGCCCTGCCGCTGCAGCCACTCGGCGACCAGGTAGTCGTCGCGGTCGGACCAGGGCATGTCCTCCCAGCCCGGCGCTCCGGCAGCCCAGGGCGGCGGCTTACGGGCGACCGTCGTGGTCGCGAACTCGTTGTGCCAGAGGACGCCATCCCACTCCGGCGCATGGCGGAGCGCGTGGATGGCGTTGGCGAGGATCGGCCTGGGCTCGCCCTCGTCGTTGAGCAGCAGCCCGGAACGCCACGAGGTGGAGTAGAGGTCGGCGCTCACCGGTGCCCGGAGCCGGGCCCGGACGGCGTCCTCGCCTTCCTCCACCAAGATGTCGTTGAAGTCCTTGCCGGGCGGCGGCTCGGCGACAGTGACCTCGCGGCCCTGGCCGCGCAGGATGGTCACCGCCCGGCGGATCTGGTTGTCGGCCTTGCTCCCGGCTTCGTCGCCGTCGCGCGCGACCACGACCGGCATTCCATCAGGCACCGGTGCGCGGGCGATGTTGCTGATGCCGAGGCAGGCCCAGGTGTCGTAGCCGGTCGCCTGCCAGACCGATAGCGCGGTCTCCACGCCTTCCGTGAGCACGATGGGGGTGGTGCCGGGCAGGCGGACCGCAGCGAGGTCGGACCAGTCGTCGCGCGCCTTGTTGGTCCGCTTCTGCACCTTGATCGGCGCCTTACGGCCGTCGCTGGTCAGGTAGATCTGCTGGACCGCGTGCACGGTACCCGCGGCATCGGTCGAGAGCGCTACGAGGGCGCCGTACCGACTGTAGGCGTCGGGGCGATAGCGGATGCAAGCCGGCAGCGGCCGCGCAGTGATCCCGCGCGCCGCGAGGTACGTCTCGACGCAGGTACCTCCCGGGTCCTTGCAACCGGCGACGACCTCGACGACCTTGCTCGCCTTGTCATCCCCCGGCGCGGTCGACTCCCGCCGGTCCCTCCGACCGGCACCGGCGGTCCGGATCTGGTCCGCCCGGTGGCCGAGCCCGAGCCAGTCGATCGCCCACTCGCAGGCGGCGCCGTTTGCCAGCCCCAGCGTCTGCGAGACGAGGCTAATGCCATCGCCCCCGACACCGTTTTCGTGGTCGTACCAGCGGCCACGCTCGGTACCGTCGATCTCGACCGCGATGCTGCCCTTGTTGCCGAAGCGGAACTGTGACCTGGTGGACAGGCTCCGGTTCGGCTCGCCGAGCAGCGTCCGGGCGAGATCTGCGGCTCGCTCGTTCAGCCGCGCCGCAAGCTCGCTCGTAGCGAGGTGCGGCCGGTTTCGCAGCGGGCCGACAGGGCGGACGTCGTTCAAGTCAATCAAGGATCACGAGCCCCCGCTCGGCACGGGTGATCGCGGTGTAGAGCCAGCGGACGCGGTCCTCGGCCGTGCGGCCGAGCCCGTCGTCGTAGACCCACTGAGATCCCTGAGCCTTGTGGCAGGTGATGGCGTAGCCCCACACCGCCTCGATCAGGCCCTTCCTGATCCAGTGGTCGCGCCGCTCTCTGGTGGGGTCGCGGACGACGTGGTCGTCGAAGTGGCCCTTGTAGATGACATACCGGGCCGCTTCAGAATCTGTCGCGCCCACCGGGTCGCCGTCCTCGGTCCGCATGGTCGCCGAGAAGCCGATCTCGTTCTCGTCCCGGACGTCGGCCAGCTCGAGGAACATGCCGTTGACGATGCCGAGGTCGTGTCGGTTCTTGAGGCAGATGATCTTTTCGCGCGCACCGTTGCCGTTTCTGCCGGTGGGGTAGACGGTATCGAAGCCGGCGGCCCGCTTCATCGCGTTGTTGAGCTGGACCCGGGTGGCATTGCGCCCGCAGATGACCTGCCCGCCACGCAGCATCTGCTCCGGCAGGACGCCGGGGCGCGGCATCTTCCAGACATGTGGGTCGTGCTCGCCGTAGGGGATCGGCCGGCCCTGGCGCGCCATGGTGGCGAGGCGGATGATCGCGCTCTCGCCGGCCTGGCGGTGGATCTCGGTCAGCATCACGTCGGGCTGCGCCTTGGTGAACGCGCCTTCGCCTTTGATCGGCGGCAGCTGGCCGGGGTCGCCGAGCACCAGGATCGGCTTGCCGAAGGCCAGCAGGTCGCGCGCCATGTCGTCGCCGACCATCGAGACCTCGTCGAGCACGATCAGCGCGGCGTCGCGCACGATCGACTGCTCGTTGAACACGAAGCGCGGCTTGTGGATGTCGTCGAGGCGGATCTCGAGGCTGCGCATGCGCGCTTCCTCGAACAGCCGGACGGCCGGATTGAGCGTCGGCAGCTTGGCCTTGATGTCGGCAATCTCTTTCTTGACCCGCTCGATCTCCTCCTGGGTGGCCTCCGAGACCCGGTAGATCAGGCTGTGGATCGTGGAGGCGGGGGTGCCCTTGCGGGTCATCACCAGAGCGGCCTTGCCGGTGAACGCAGCGTAGAGCACGCCGTCCGAGGCGGAGGCGACCCCGTCCGCGTCCTTGGTCATCGTGTCGAGGCCGAGCTCGCCGATGGCGTGCCGCGTGATGGTGGTCTTCCCCGTACCGGCATAGCCGAACACCCTGAACACCTGCTGCTCGGCGGTGCGGTGCAGGAACCAGTCCTTGATCTCGCGGATCGCGGTGGCCTGCAGGTTGGAGGGCGTGAAGGTCTCGCTCATGCATCGCCCTCCCAACAGCGCCCGGCGTAGGGGCACATCCGGCAGAGATAGAAGTCAGCGTTGCTCGCGATCCTGGGCGGCAGCTCCTCGGCCACGACGGCGCGCAGGATGTCGACCGCTTTGTCGGAGAGCCTCTGCGCCTCGGCCGGATCGAACGGGACGATCTCGTGGAACAGCTCCTGAGTGTCCTTGTTCATCGCGGTGAACAGGGCGACATCGAGCTGCATGTACGCCATGTAAAGTTGGCACTGCGCAGCGTAGATCGGCTTCGACTGCTTCAGGCCGCGCTTGACCAGGTCGGTCCAGGACTTCTGGTTCAGCGCCTTGTGCTCAAAGAGCGCAGGCCATGAGAGGCCAACCTCGGGGCCAGCCACGATCGCGCCGTCGATGTGGCCGCGGAGGCGGCCGCCGGCGACGCTGAAGCCGAACTGCCCGCCGTCGCGTGTTCGGGTGCGCAGATCGAACCCGGCCGCCTGCAGCCACCGAATGGTCAGGTCCTCGAACCGATGGCCGGCATCGAAGATGCGGAGCAGTCTGCCGTCGAAGGCCTTGCCGTCATCCACCGGCGCGAGCGTCACCTCGTAGGCCAGCCTGCGGGCGCACGGCTCGCCGATCCGGCTGCCGCCCAGGTAATCGCGCGGCGGCTTCAACCGGTGCTCGGTCTCCAGCGCTGCATCGATCAGGGCGTTGATCCGCACCCCAGCATCGCATACTGCGCTCAGCGCGCCGTAGACGAAGCCCGAGCCGGAGTTCAGGTCGACCATCGCTTGCATGTACGGACGCTCAAAAGGGCAGATCGTCATTGAGCGCCTGGCGCTGCATCGATTCCTGGAAGCCGTCGACGGCGGCCTCGATCAGCTGGTCGATCTCCTCGGCGCTGAGCTCGAAGAAGTGCTCCATCAGGCCCAGCTCGGTCAGGATCTCGGCGAACGGGCGCCTCGCGTCCTTGATCGCTTGCTGCTCCAAGTCGGTCTTATCGATCATGCCCTGGTGTGTCCTGGCGAGCGCGGCGCCGGCGCACTGGCAGCGCAGCGAGCAGAACCGATAGGTCGGGTAGAGGTCGGGTCGGAGCTGGTGGACGTAGCCGAAGTGTCTGGCCTCACGGCGGCAGATCGCGCACGGGCGGAGGCTCGCCCACTCCGGATCTGGACCGGGCCGGCGCGGCAACGGCTCCGGCGGCGGGGCCGGCCGCGAATCTCGTCACGCACCACGCTTCGCCGGAGCCATCGGACGTCCAAAGCTACGAGTTCAGCCATGCCGGGCCGGCCGGCTTCGCCGGCCGATCAGAGGGGGCACCCTGAACCGGGTTCGGCCGCTGCCAGGCTGCGGCGGCTGCCTGCTCTGCGGCCCTGGCCGGCTGCTGCCCCCACGCGGGCTTCACGGCGCCGGAGGCGCTGGTAGGTCCACTGCTGGCCGATCGCGGGCGCGAGGGGCTCGCCGGCACATCTTCGCCGTTCATGACCGCGCGCCACTCCTGCTCATCAGGGAGGACGGGCCGGTCGAGCTTGTTCTTGTCGGGGTAGCGAGCATCGGTGCTCGGCTCGACCATGATCTTGGCGACGAAGGTGATGCTGTCGAGATCGGCGAGGCCGCGGAGCCGCCGCTTCGCCTTCGCATCCTCGCTGTTGTCGTCGGGGTCGAGGCCAAGGGCGCTGTCGATCATGGCGCGGAAGGTGCGCTTGCTGATGTTCCAGCCGATCGAGGCGCCCTTCTCGTCGACCTTGCCGCCCGAGACGGTGAAGGTCTGCCAGAACTTCCGTCGAGCGAGCCGGCCCTCGGTCACCGTGAATTCGCAATCGAGGCTCAGCACGTCGCTGCCGGCCGTGGTGGACGCCTTGAGCAAGCCGCGGTCGATCTCGGTCTGTCCGTCGACGCCACCCGGCCGGATGGTCATGATCACCTTGGCGAAGCTGCCGTCGGCGATCAGATCGGAGCTCTGCTGTGGCTCGACGTCGCTGAAGTCGTACATCTCTGTGATCCTCATGCTTGGTGCTGAAGCTCAAGCGGACCGGGCGGTCCGGTCGATCTTGGCGAGCAGCGCCCCGAGGTCGGGCGGCTCGGTCACCTCCAGGTTCCCCGAGCGGTCCTTGGCGGGCAGGGCGTACGGGTTGCCCGAGCGGCAGACGAGGCGGCGGGCCTGGCCCTTGGCCGGCTCGTGGCGCCAGCCATCGCCATCGGGCTCGAACAGGCTCATGCTCACGACCTGGTCGACGATGCCCGGCAGCTCACGTGCCGCCTTGCCGCCTTCCATCTGCGGCTGCCAGTGCTCCCGGTTGAGGTCGTCGACGACGCGCTCGAGGATGCCGACGAAGATCACCGTCTTGCCGGGCGCGTGCTGCAGGTGCTTCAGGTGCGCGATGACCTCGCGGGCCAGCAGGCCGTAGGCGCCGCGCACGTCGGGCTTGCCGGTCTTCTCGCTGAACGCCTCGGGTCGGGTCTTCGCCCAGCCCATGCACTGGCGGGTGAGGTCCGTGATGCTGTCGACGAAGACGATGCGCTTCTGCGCGATGAGCCGGACCAGGTCGGGGTATGTCTCGGCGACGTGCTGGTAGTGGCCCTCGGAGAAGAAGGCGCTCGCATCCGCCGCCGGGTCGATCCCGCCAATGAGGCAGGCGATGTCCACGGCGTCGGGCCAGGCTCGGACCGGGATGCTGTCGCCCGGCCAGTCCTGCACCGACTTCATGCCGGCCTCGAGGTCGACGCAGAGCGTGGTCTCGGGCGGCAAGTTCTTGAGCAGCGACGTCTTCCCGACACCCGACGGACCGAAGATCGCCATCGTGGTCTTGGCGTTCGCCTCTGCGAGGCGCAGGTCGGCGGTGACGACCTGCAGACGGCGGATCGGCGGCGCCGGGCCGCCGCCGGGATCGGCAGCGGCAAAGCAGCGGGGCTCGAACGGATAGGCCATGAAGCGATCGCTCCGTGCTGGCGTCGGGTTCCACGTTGCGTCGGTAAGAGAAGCAGCCGGGCCCCGACGCCGTACGTGGAGCGAAACGGTCGCGCTATTCCCCGAGGTCGGGTGTTGTATTCGCGCGAAGACCCGGCTTGATCGGTGACTTCTGAGGGTTACTTACTGAGCCGAGCTCAGGAGTGTCGGACTCGGCCGCGCGATGTATGCGTCCAGCCCGGCCTCGATCGCCCGCTGCCTGAGGTCTCGGGCAGCCTGGTAGAGCGTCGAGCGGTGAAGGCCCGCAGCGACGGCCGCCGAGCGGCGGTTCTCGGCCATCAGCCAACGGCAGCAGCAGCGCAGCCGCTCGGGCAGCCCGCCGATGAAGCGGTCGAGGTCGAGGCAGATCGAGCACTGTGCCTCGATGCTGGGAACCTGAGCTTCGTCGTCGGTCTCGGGCGCCGGAAGAGCGACGACCTCCTGATCCATGTGTCGCATCCGCGCGCCGACAGCGATCAGCGTTGCGACCCGGTGCCGGATGATGCGGTCGTCGAAGGTGGCGCGGCTGGCGCGGGAGGGGTCGAACCGAGGAGCGCGGGCCAGCAGGTCCGCGATGAGGTCCTGCTCGTAGTCCTCGACCTCCCAGCCGGGGATCGCGCGGCGCGCGGCGAGGCCACGGGCGTGGTAGCGGACGAACTGGACAGCGCGCGGATCGACGCCGTCGTAGCGGTTTCTGCTCTCCATGATTTTCGCCGTCGCTCGTGTGGCGGGCGTGGAGCCCGATCACGAGCGGCTGGCGAAATTTCGTCGGAGGGGCGGTCCAACAGCCTCGAGACAACCTCCTGCCCGGCGGGAGAACGGCTCCGACTCAGGGCTTCAAGCGCCCGTATCGTCTGCGAGATTCTTTTCGATCAGATCCCGAAATTTCGCGGCGGGGGTCAGGCCTCGGGGATGATGGTGAAGAGGGTCCGCCAGCCGCGCCCGCCTGACAGCCTTTGGAACGGGTCGCCGTCGATGCCGAAGAACTCGCGGAACTGCCGGGCGAGGGCAAGCCGACGATGCGCGTTCTTCCGGTCGGCGCCGGGACTATCCCAGGTCAGCTCGCCGCGGTTCTCGGCGAACAGCTGCAGGAGCTCCCACTGCTTCGTCGGCTGGTCGTTCCTGCTGTTCGCCATCCCCATCTGCGTGTGCTCGTAGGCGCTGGCCTCATCCCGTACGCGCACATGCACCTGGTGTTGATTGATGAACCTGATCGAGACCTCCTCCCAGCGCGCCCCGGCTGGCGTCGGGAAGCGCACGGAGGGTACCGTCGGCCCATCCTCGCCGAGCACGCCAGTACGGAACTCGCGAAGCAGCTCCGCCGCCGGTCTCTGCCCGGTCCAGCGGCCGTCGTTGTCGACCGCGATGAGGTCCTGGAGCGCGCTGAGCCCGGACTTGGTCCGGCTCAGCAGCTCTGATGTGACCGGATCGACCTGTGCTCGAGCAGGTACGAGCATCAGGAAGGGCCGGTCCGCGATGCCAACCAGCCGGACCGCGACCGCGTGGGCCCGCTCTGGCGAGTCCGGGACCGAAAGATAAACCGGGAAGCGCTCGCCGCTGAGCGGGACGTAGTCGCCCACCCGCCAGGTCTGCCAGCACGCGCCGACGAGCTGGAACATGTCGTCGAGCTGGAGCGCCGCGGCAATCGCCGCGCACAGCCGCCGCGGATCGAGCGCGTGGACGATCAGCTCGGCGCGGCAGACCTCGACCGGGTCACATCTCTGGGGCCGATCGCCGCATACGGCGACGACCGTACCGTCAGCATGCTCAATGACCCGGCGGGGACAGCCGTCACCGCCGGGGCTGGGGCACGGGAGCCTGACGGCGCGCCGATCCGTGGGCCGCAGCAGACCCGCGATTGCATCCAGGTCGTCTCCGACATGCTCCCGCCACGTGCCGAGGCTAGCGGCCAGGCCAGGCAGCTGCTCAAGCGCTGGCCACAGTCTTGTTAGCGGTCGCATCGCTGTCCATCAGGAGCGGCCGGATGAAGCCGCGCTTGAGCATCCACAGCTCGATCAGCTCGCTGTCCTCGTCGCGAGTGTATTGGGTGATGTTCGGTGGCCGGACTGTGAACCTGCGCGGCCGGGGAGCGCTCGCAAACTTCACCGAGAAGACCGCGCGAGGCAGCCGGGCCATGCGCGAGATGCTGCGGCCGCGTGCGGCCATCGCCGCGAAGACGTCCGACGCCTTTCGTATTTCTATGTCGTCGTACCCGCCGCCGTGGAAGAACCAGAGCTCCACGAGGGTGACGTCCTCGAGTCCATCCACGTCGCTACACACGAGAGCATTCGCCCCATGTTCCTTGAGCGGGTCGAGCGTGTACTTGTTCTCGCCCGGAAAGTGGTCGACGTTTCCGAAGAGGTGATCGCCGAATGCCTGGCAGTAGAGCTCCTTCTCCTTCTTCCCGGAGGCATTGATCCCGAGCTCATCGCGCTCCGTGTCGTACACCACCACGTCGTGCTTCTCGGGCCGATAGAAGACGCTATCGGGCTTGCCGTCTTTCATGCTCCCTTCGCGCTTGACCGGCATGCCGTGCCGGACCAGGAACCAGACCTTGGCGTCGCGGTCGAACCGCAGCACACGGCAGCCTCGCCCCCGCCTGTTGTCATCGAACCAGTCGTCGAGCTGCTTCTCCAAGGCTCCACGTCTCGCGAAGTCGTCGGGCGGCACCTTTCGCGGTGCGTCCGCACGGCCGAGGAAATACTCGAACGAACGCGGGCGGGTGATCAGATTCTCCGCGTGCTTGCGGTCGAGGAGATCGGGCCACTTGAGCCAGACCTCGACGGCGACATCGGCCGGCGTTGCTGATGCGCCTGCTACTAGCGTCCGGCCGCTCTGGTGGACCTCCTCGATGAGCGCATCCATCCCCTCATCGGTCGCCATTTCGTTGATCAGATACAGCGCGTCGACCAGCCGAGGCGGCATGTTCTCGTCCGGGTTCATGAGGACGCCGGACAGCATCACGAGGTCGATTTCGCCATCTTCGATCGGGGGAAGCCTGACGCCGCGGCTGTCGAGATAAGCTGCATGCGGCAAGAGCAGCGCTCGGAGCTGGACCTGGCTCATAATCTTCAGCCGGTCCACCTCCGCGAAGCGCCGCGCGGTCCAAGTGGCCATCGTAACGGTTGCTCCTTCTCGTCATGGGCAGACGTCAACCGGATCGAGCCGCCACGGGTCGACCATGCACTGACGATCCGCACCGATGTTACTGAACCGGACACAGAAGCTGGCGGTGCGACAACTGTCACACCGAAGCATTCGCATAAAATGCGAAATAATCCCGGCCCGACAGACTTAAGCACGGTATACAACGAACGGGGCATGGAAGACCAGCCCCCAGCGTTCCGGAAAGCCGGGGCCGACACTCTGGCCTCGCTGTGGGTACGTAAGGGATGACCAGCACGAAGCCGACGGCAGGATGGCGCATCCCCTCAACCCCGACCTCATGACCCCGACCGAGCGCCTCGACGAGATCGCCGAGATCCTTGCCGCCGGAATCCTGCGCGTTCGTGCGCGCCTGCGCGCTCCCCAGGGCAGCACCCCGGAGCAGGTTCGCGTCGACTTCTCGCCCAGGCGAAGCGGTCATGTCGCTCCCTCTGGTCAACGGAGACGGAGAGTATGACCGACAGCATCGCCGCGCAGGTGGCGGCCCTACCGAAGAAGCCGACGCCCGAGCTCAAGCAGATGTGGCGCGAGCTGTTCGATAGGGAGCCGCCCGGGTTCAGCCGCAACTACCTGATCAGCCGGCTCGCCTACCGGATTCAGGAGCTCGCCTACGGCGGGCTCAAGCCCGCGACCCGGGCGAAGCTCGACGCGCTGGCCGACGGTCTCGACCCGAAGGCCGCCCGAAAGCGCATCGTGAACGGGCCGGTCGTGGGGACGCAGCTCATCCGCGAGTGGCGCGGCGTCGAGCAGAAGGTGACAGTGCTCGCGGACGGGTTTGGATGGGAGGGCCGCCGATACAAGAGTCTGAGCGCGGTCGCGCGCGCGATCACCGGCACGCAGTGGAACGGCTGGGCCTTCTTTGGGATGAAGCGCGATGGGGGCGGCCGGTGACCTCGCGACCCACCCGTAAGCTCCGCTGCGCGGTCTACACGCGGAAGTCCTCCGAGGAGGGCCTGGAGCAGGAATTCAACAGCCTGCACGCCCAGCGCGAGGCCGGCTTTGCCTACGTCGCCAGCCAGAAGAGCGAGGGCTGGATCGCGCTGCCCGACCACTATGACGACGGCGGGATCAGCGGCGGCACGCTGGAACGTCCGGCACTCAAGCGGCTGCTCCGCGACGTCGAGGCCGGGCTGATCGACGTGGTCGTCGTCTACAAGATCGACCGGCTCAGCCGCTCGCTGACCGATTTCGCCAAGCTGGTCGAGGTGTTCGAGCGACACAACGTGACCTTCGTCAGCGTCACGCAGCAGTTCAACACCACCACGTCGATGGGCCGGCTCACCCTCAACATCCTCCTCAGCTTTGCCCAGTTCGAGCGCGAGGTGATCGGCGAGCGGATCAGGGACAAGTTCGCCGCCTCCCGAAAGAAGGGCATGTGGATGGGTGGCTGGCCGCCGCTCGGCTATGAGGTCGAGAACCGCCGGCTGGTGGTGGTCGAGTGCGAGGCGGCGATCGTGGGTCGCATCTTCGACCGCTTCGCCAAGACCGGTTCAGCGCTCACCGTGGCGCGGGAGCTTAACGCAGCGGGCGAGGTCACGAAGCGGCGCCCGTGCGCCAACGGCATCCGCGGCGGCAAGACCTGGACCAAGGGTTCCGTCTACAAGGTGCTCGCCAACCGGGTCTATCTCGGCGAGGCGGTGCACAAGGGAGTCGCGTACCCGGGCGAGCACACCGCGATCATCGACCAGCGCGCATGGGACAAGGCGCACGCGGTCATGGCCGAGCCGGCGCACCGTCGCGGCGCCGCCACCCGGGCCCAGGTTCCGGCGTTGCTGAAGGGCCTGCTCTACGGCCCGAACGGACGGCCGATGTCGCCGAGCCACACCCGCCGACGAGGCCGGATCTACCGCTACTACGTGACCCGCGAGGCGATCGCGGACGGCTACGAGAGCTGCCCGGTGGCAAGCGTGCCAGCCGCCGACGTCGAGGGGGCGGTGCTCGACCACATCCAGAAGCTGCTGGCTGCACCCGACCTGGTCGCGCGGACCTGGGCTGCTGCCAAGCGAGAGGATGACGCCATCACCGAGCGCGAGGTAACGGTCCTGCTCGCGGAGTTTGCCGCAGTCTGGAATGAGCTGTTCCCGGCCGAACAGACACGGATCGTCCAGCTCCTCGTCGAGCGGATCGATGTCCAGGAGGACGCACTCGAGGTGCGGATCAGGGCCGAGGGGCTTGCCAGCCTCGTGGCGGAGCTTCGGCAGGAGGACGAGAGGAAAGCGGCATGACGCGAGGAATCGAGACTAGGCTGGACGGCACCACGCTCGTCGTGCGGATCCCGATGCGATTCCAGCGCCGTGGCGGCCGTAAGCGTATCGTCGCGCCTGATGGCAGTGAAATCGTGCCGACCGCGAAGCCACAGCCAGACGGCGCGCTCCTCAAGGCGCTCGCCCGGGCCTGGCGATGGCAGCGGATGCTCGACGACGGGATCTACACCACTGTTAGTGACATCGGTGACGCCGAGAACATCTCCAAGAGCTATGTGAGCCGGATTCTGCGGCTGGCGCTGCTGGCGCCGGATATCATTGAAGCGATCCTCGCGGGAAGCGCGGATCAGTCGCTGATGCTGGAGCAGCTGGAACGCCCGCTGCCAGCGAGCTGGGAGGAGCAGAGGCAGAATCCCGATCGCGATGGCATAGCTTTGTAGCAACGAGTTGTTCCTCCCCGTATTTGAGCCGCGGCCCACCGTTCGAAAATCTCGGCGTTTGCCGCCCGAACAATCGATGCCGATGGCGTGGCGGCCATGCCTCACAACGCCCACTGCGCCGAGAGTGCCTCCGCCTGCCGAAGGACTGTCTGCACCGCGCCATCCTGAAGATCGGGCGGATAGCCGTGCTTCCGCAGAATGCGCTTCACCAGCACCCGCATGCGCGCACGTGCGCTTTCCCGGTGGGACCAATCCACTGTCACGTTGCCCTTGAGGCTGACGAGGAGCTCATGGGCGATCACCTTCAGAGAATCGTTGCCCATCAGCTCGACCGCGCTCTCGCTCTCCGCCAGCGCGTCATAGAAGGCGATTTCGTCCTGGGATAGGCCCTCGTCCTCGCCACGCCGGCGCGCCGCACGAACTTCCTTGGCGAGGTCGATCAGTTCCTGCAACACCTCGACGGTGCTGATGGCGTTGGTGTGATAGCGGGCGATGGCCGCTTCCAGCCGCTCCGAAAACCGCTTGGTCTCGACGACATTGGTCTTGCTGCGCGAGTGAATTTCGTCGTTCAGCAGCTTGCGCAGGGATTCGAGCGCGAGGTTCTTCTTTTCGAGCTGCTGGATCTCGGCCAGGAACTCGTCCGACAGGATCGAAATGTCGGGTGTTGTGATGCCGGCGGCGGCGAGAATGTCGACAATCTCGGTCGAGACTACCGCCCGATCGAGAATTTGCTGGATCGCGAACTCCCGATCCGCACCGCTCTGCCCTGCACCGGCTGCGGACTTCACGAGAGCGACGCGCGCTGCCTGGAAGAAACCGACCTCGTCACGAATGGCGCGCGCTTCATCGCTTGCCGATGCGAGCGCAAACGCCTTCGACAAGGCAAGCACGGCGTCCTGATAGCGCCGGTTCTCGCGCCGTTTGCCGTCTTCGTTGGTTTCCTTCGCCGCGGCTTCGTGTTGCCTATCGAGAATCCATTCGATGGCTTCGGCGAGCACGCCCAGCCGCTCGTGCGGGGTTCCTGCCAAGCCGCGCGCGTAATCGAAGCCGTGATACATCGCCTTCACGACTTCGTACTTTTCTTGCAACGCCGCGACTGCCTCGGCCTCGTTGATTCCAGCCTGCTGCTGATCGGACCCAGAATACTGGCCGAGAGCGTTCCTCAGATTCTGCGCAATCCCGATATAGTCGACCACGAGCCCGGCAGGCTTGTCGCGGAACACCCGGTTCACACGGGCGATCGCCTGCATCAGCCCATGGCCCCTCATCGGCTTGTCGATATACATTGTGTGCATCGGCGGTGCGTCGAAGCCGGTCAGCCACATGTCCCGCACTATCACGAGCTTCAGCGTGTCCTTGGGATCTTTTACGCGCTTTGCCAGTAGATCGCGTCGCGCTTTGGTGCCGATATGTGGCTGCCAGCCTTGGGGATCAGCAGCAGACCCCGTCATCACGACCTTGATCGTGCCCGCCGCATCGTCGTCGCTGTGCCAGTCGGGCTGGAGCGCGACGATCTGGTTGTAGAGCGCAACGCAGATGCGGCGGCTCATGCAGACCACCATCGCCTTGCCGTCCATCGCGGCGACACGATCCTCGAAGTGGCGCACCAGGTCGGCCGCGACCATCGCAAGCCGATTCTCCGACCCGACCAGCGCTTCGACCGTCGCCCATTTGCGCTTGATGCGCTCCTGTTCGGTGATCGCCTCGTCTTCCGTCAATTCCTCGATCTCGGCATCGATCTTCGGCTTCTCGTCGTCGGGCAGTTCGATGCGCGCGAGGCGGCTTTCGTAATAGATCGGGACCGTCGCGCCGTCCTCCACCGCACGGCTAATGTCGTAAACGTCGATGTACTCGCCGAACACCGCCGGCGTGTTCACATCGTCCTTCTCGATCGGCGTTCCGGTGAAGCCGATGAAGGAGGCGTTCGGCAGGGCGTCGCGCAGATACTTCGCGAAGCCATAGGCGATCTCGCCAGTCTTCTGCCCGATCCTGGCGCGAAAGCCGTACTGGCTGCGATGCGCCTCGTCGGCGATCACCACGATGTTCCGGCGTTCGGACAGCATCGGATAGGCCGTCTCGCCGGTCGCCGGAGAGAATTTCTGAATCGTCGTGAAGATCACTCCGCCCGAGGCGCGGCTGAGCGCCGATTGCAGATCGTCCCGGCTGTCGGCCTGGATGGGCGTCTGGCGGATCAGGTCGCGGCACATGGAGAACGTGCCAAACAGCTGATCGTCCAGATCGTTGCGGTCCGTGATGACGACGATCGTCGGGTTCTCAAGCTCAGGTCGCCGCACGAGCTGCCCGGCATAGAACGCCATCAACAGGCTCTTGCCCGAGCCTTGCGTGTGCCAGATCACGCCGACCTTCCGGTCGCCTTGCGGCGCAGAGGCTTCGACGGTCCTCTTGACCGCATGCAGCACGGCGTGGAACTGATGATAGCCGGCGATGATCTTCGCCAGCCCCGATCCGGTTTCCCCGAAGACCGTGAAATCGTGCAAGAGATCGAGCAGGCGGCGGCGGTCGAAGATGCCCTCGATCAGCACCTGGAGTTCCGGCTGCCCCTTCGCCGCGATCACCTTGCCGTCGGTCGTGCGCCAGGGCATGAACCGCTCGGAGTCGGCGGTCAGCGAGCCGATCCGCGCGGTGATCCCGTCGGAGGTGACGAGAACCGCGTTGGTGCGGAACAGCGACGGGGTCTGCGCTTTGTAGGTCTGGAGCTGGTTGAAGGCGCCGGCCAGGGTCGCGTTCTCGCCGCCAGGCGCCTTTAGCTCGATCACGCCGAGCGGCAGGCCATTGATGAACACCACGACATCCGGTCGGCGGTTGACGCCGCCCTCGATCACCGTGAACTGGCCGCTCGCCAGCCAGTCATTGGCGGCGATGTCGTCGAAATCGACCAGGCGCACCTTGTCACCCCGGATCGTGCCGTCCTCGCTGTAGAACTCGACATCGATGCCCTCGACCATCAGCTTGTGCAGGCGCCGGTTCTCTTCGACGAGGGAGGGCTTCTCGGTCGCCAGCACCTTGCGCAGCGCGTCGTCTCGCGCCTCCACCGGGATCGTCGGGTTCAGCCGCTCGATCGCCGCTACAAGGCGCTTGGTGAGCACGACATCGGCATAGGCTTCTCTTTCGGGCGCCTTTCCATCCGGACCGATCTCGGGGTCCGACGACAGCGCATAGCCGAGGCCGGCAAGCTGATCGAGCACCGTCTGTTCCAGAGCCGCTTCGGAAAGATATGCCATCAGACGATCCCCCCAACGGCTTCTGAGATTGACCGCACAATAGCCTGGTTTCGAAACTGCCTAGTCATGGAAGCCTCCTTCCATGAGCGAGATCAGCAGGTCCTCGATCGCTTGATCGTGGTCCTCGGGCGGATACCAGATGGGATGAATATCGGCTTGCCCGAGTTCGGTTCGCCGGGCCTCTCGGTTCGTTCCCTCGGCCAACGGCAGCAAGGCGAAGTGCCTGGGCGTCTCCACGACGGCCGACTGCTTGATCTCCCTCAGAGCTCGAACCGTGCGGTCGATCGACAGGCTGCACCCAAGGAAAAGCAAGCTCGTGTTCGCAATCAATAGCTTAAGAATCTCGCGATAGTTACTGCCGTCCCCATAGCATGCCGCATATTCGGCACCTGTCAGAACGCGGCCTTGCGCGCTATCGGCCTCACCGTGGAGGCGAAGAAGACAGTGCGGTTCGTCGGCCATCCTTCGGGGGGCGCCTCGTTAAGCCGCGCCCCAGCAAACTCGCCCCTCAGCCGATGCTCTGACGCGTCATAAACTCGGTTGAGCACGTAGTCGAAGTTTGTCGTCAGACACCCGCGCCCAAACAGGGAAGGCAGCAGCTGCACCGGGCCACGCAGGGTCTTGATGCGCGAGCCAAAGGCGTTTTGGACCGCTTCGGCAAAGATTTCCGGACCCATTCGATCAAGCAAAAGCTGGGCAGCTTCTTCGAATTCATAGGCAGCTAAGTGAGCGCGTACTCGATCCAGCACAGCAGGATAGTCCGCCGTCAGCCCATCGAGAAATGCGCCCCACAATGGAAAGCCCGTTGGCTTCGAAAGTCCGGCGCCCACAAACGGGATGACGCTTTGCCGATCAAGCTGCGTATGCAGCCGATTGAACCGATCAACGCATCCGTAACGCTCAAGAAATTCCCGCGCTCGATCCTTAGCGTTCTGTTTCTGACTGGCGACCCAATCGAGAAAATGCGCCTCGTAGTCGTGCGGCGCCATGATCTGGAGCACGTCCGCTGGCGGCCACTCGAACGTGCGGACTATCACGAGTCCTTCGTCATTGAGCTCTTCGACGAAGCGTTGACGGAAATACTCCATACAACGCTCCGTTAAGCGATCTGCGAGGCGTCGCCCACGCGAACCTCGCCCGACATGAGCTTCGGGAGCAGGAAGTCGCGCGTTGCAGCGAGCGAACGGTTTTCCTTGTCGTTCGAGGCGATCCGGTCAAACAGCGGCTTAGCCGTTTCGTCGAAAGCCCGAAGGATATCTGGTGTCGGCACAGCGATCGCGATCGGCCGAAAGTTCGCCTTGCTGATCTCCTGAAATGTGGAACCGTTTGCGTTCTGATGCACGGTCTCAATGTTGGCTTGCGTCCACAGCCAGACGAATACATTCGAGAGGCGCTTCCGGCAGATCATGGCGATGAAGCCTTGGTTCACCGCAACCGGGATCTGAGCAATCGCTATGTAGCCAATCGGCGCGCGGGAGGAGAGGAGCACGGTTCCAACGGGAAGCAACCCGGATCCAATCCGGGAAAGTCCTGCCTCGGTGATCTGCCGGTCAGTGCTCAAGAGAACCGGCGTGGTCAGCGAGGATAGGTCCTTTGGCGTAGCCCAAGCGACATCGCCGCCCCAGAACTGGGGTTCCTTTGTGCTGGGCGTTGACCCGCCGAGGACGTCCACCTCTTGACCGATTGTCGAGTTCGTCCACCCCCTTGGCTTGCCTTCGTCGTCGAGGCGGTCGGGGAATAGGGACCAGAGATCCGGGGCGAGGTAAGGCGCGCGGCCTTCCATCTTTGAGCGGGTCGGGCCGAAATCGACGAACCAGTCCTTGAAGATGGCCCGCGCCATCGCCTCCAGTGTCTCGTTCATCCGCCGGCTCAACTCGATCTTGTCGTCGAGGGAGCCAAGGATCGAGGCGATAGCCTCCTGCTGCTTCTTGTCTGGAGCGAGAATCGGAATTCGGTTCAGATTACCTTGTGTCAACTTGGGCATTGTTGAGCCCGACAGATAACTCGTGACGTCCGCCGTCATCAGCGCGTAAAGAAGAAAACGCGTATCCGCCTTGTGATTACCTCTTACGATATGGGCGTGATTGTTTACCCAAAATCGCCCGTCAGCGAGGAAGGCAATCGGCAGCTTACGGGTGCGGAGATTCTCGCCGTCCTCAGCTATTAGTAAGTGCAGACCTTCGAATATATAGCTGTCGATATAGTCAACGATTCCCGACGCCCCATAGTATGGGTAAGGTCCTGGTCTTCGGTCCGCTTCCTTCACGGGAACGCGTTTCGCATCCAGGTTTTCCGTAAGCTCCGCTATGGTAAAGGAGACCCACTCAGTCATTTGCGACCATCATCGCAAGCTTTCCACGGATCGACGTTGTTAGTTCGTCAGATTTTAGAAATTGATCCTCCAGCCTCACCTTTAACGCCGCGAACCGCTCGGCGAATGGCACATCGTCAGCCTCTGCGTCCGCCGCCCCGACATACCGCCCCGGCGTGAGCACGTAGTCGTGGCCCTTGATCACCTCCAACGTCGCTGACTTGCAGAAGCCTGGGACATCCTCAAAGGCGCCCGCCCCATCCTCACCGCGCCAGGCGTGATAGGCGCGCGTGATCTTCTCGATGTCGGCGTCGGAGAACTCCTTGCGCGTGCGGTCGACCATGTGGCCGAGCTTGCGGGCGTCGATGAACAGGATCTCGCCGCGCCGATCCCGCAGCTTCGCGTTCTGCGTGACCCCGTTCGACCGGTCGCGGGCGAGGAACCAGAGGCAGACAGGGATCTGCGTCGAATAGAAAAGCTGCCCCGGCAGTGCGACCATGCAGTCGATCACGCCCGGCTTCCCATCCACGCCCTCGATCAGCGCACGGCGGATCTCGCCCTCGCTGTTCTGCGTCGACGACATCGAGCCGTTGGCCAGCACCACGCCTGCGACGCCAGAGGGCGAGAGATGGTGCACAATGTGCTGCACCCAGGCGAAGTTGGCGTTGCCGGCCGGCGGAATGCCATACTTCCAGCGCACATCCTCTCGCAGCCGGTCGCCGCCCCAGTCGGAAATGTTGAAGGGGGGGTTGGCGAGGATAAAATCGGCCTTGAGGTCCCGCAGTTCGTCCTTGTGGAAACTGCCCTCGCTGTTCCACTTGATGTCGGCGTCAATGCCGCGCACGGCGAGGTTCATCTTGCAGAGCCGCCATGTCGTGTAGTTCGACTCCTGGCCGTAGACCGCGATGTCGCCGATCCGGCCGCCGTGGAGTTCCACAAACTTCTCCGACTGCACGAACATGCCGCCCGAGCCGCAGCAGGGGTCGTAAACGCGGCCCTTGTAGGGTTCGATCATCTCGACCATCACCCGCACGACCGAGCGGGGCGTATAGAACTCGCCGCCGCGCTTGCCCTCCGATCCGGCGAACTGGCCGAGGAAATACTCGTAGACGCGACCGAGCACGTCGCGCGCCTCGCCCGGTTCGGCGCCGAGCGCGATGCCGGAGATCAGGTCAATTAGTTCGCCGAGCATCACAGCATTGAGTGCGGGCCGGGCGTAGTCCTTCGGCAGCACGCCCTTGAGGGACTCGTTGCGCTTCTCGATCGCGATCATCGCCTCGTCGATCAGCTTCCCGATGGAAGGTTGCTTGGCGCTCGCTTGTAGGTGCAATCAGCGAGCCTCCCTGGGCACCCAGAAGACGTTCTCGGCCGCGTACTCGTCGGGGTCTTCGGCACCCTCGGGATAGTCGGCCAACAGTTCGTCGCGCTTGGCCTCGAAGCTGTCGGAGATGTGCTTGAGAAAGATCAGGCCGAGCGCGACGTGCTTGTAGTCCGACGGCTCCATATTGCCGCGCAGCTTATCTGCCGCCTTGAAGAGGTCGGCTTCAAATCCGAGGTTCCCGCCATTGCCGTTGGCGCGCAGGGGTTTCGCGCGAGCACGGGTAGGCGCCGCCTGCGCTGGCTCTGCCCTAACCGCCACAGCTCCGCCGAGGATCACCGATCCCCCGCGCCCGCGCCCCGGTATGACGACACCCTCCGCCAGCAGGTCGTCCTTTGCGGCATTGTAGGTCGCTTCGTCCCATTGCAGGGTCTCGCGCAGGCGGCCATTTCCGGCGGAGCCGCCAAGCTCGATCAACGCCGCAACGAACCTATCTTTTTGTGCCTGATCGGCCATTGCGTTCCTTCAATTCTGTTGCGGTCTTACCGCCACAAAGGTGCCGGTGCATCCAGCGCCTTCGGCTGCTCAGATTCATCGACCGCCAGTCACGACGACGAGGGCGGCCCCGCCCTGAACACTACCACCGGTTGGGCACGGTCGACCAGCCGCCCGAAGCCGTATCTTGCATTCCTTGCGCTCAGGGGTCTGCAAATCCCCAATCGTACCCGCCCAGTTGGCCAGGTTGGCCGATGATAGTGGATTTTTGACTCCGGCTAGACCCGGAGATTTTCGCCCTGGCACCACCGACGCGCGGCGGCATCCCTAACGGCATAGGGATTCGGTCTGGAGGGACACTCAAACTTGTAGGTGGGCTTCAGCCTAGGCGATGCACCCCGCCGCTGAGATGCGGCCAAATGCTCGGCCTGGACCATGCGATGATGCTTACCCGGCTTACCCCCGAGCACCAGACCTTCCTCGCCTGGCGCCGCTCCCATCTGCTGCTCGCTGCGGCATGCCCGCCCCGCTCAGCCGATGGATAGACAGACCGATCAAACACAGGCCCTTGCCGGCGGCGGTTCGTCAGCGCATCTCGCCCGGCCAAGAGAAAATTCGAACCCAATGCCGGGTGATTGGTTGCTATCCCCTTGATACTGGGAGGCAATTCGATCGGGTACCGAATGGGCGAAGTGAACAGCCGCAGAGAAAGCCGGGCGTCAGAGAGACATTCCAGGCCTGCGCCCGCATCCGGAGGTGAACAGCCGACCGCCAAAAATGGCGGAGTTCCCGGGCTTTTCAGGCCCGATCTTCGGGCAGAGAGAGTGTCGCCCAAAGGGGTCTTGGCGGAGGGAGTGGGATTCGAACCCACGGTACCCAGAAGGTACAACGGTTTTCGAGACCGCCCCGTTCGACCGCTCCGGCATCCCTCCGTCGGTGCCGCGCCCGGGCGCCGGCGGCGCCGCGCTAACTATCGAATCCCGGGAACCCTGGCAAGACATCGCGCGCCGGTTAGATATGGTGATTGGGTGGGCGCCTGCCAGCGCGTCTCGGGCGTTGGCCGGGCACCTGCTCCCGGACCGGGCCAGGTGCACGCCTCCAAACCGCCTGCCGTGGGCCGATTGTCCGAGAGGATTCTGCCTAGGATACCGGCAATCCAAAGAGGTTGCCTAGATCTTGTGCATACGCCGATCGTCCCCCACATGGGCATCGGGCCGTCGCGGTGCCCGTGCGGGCCGATGCGGGCGAGCTGCCTATATCTAGGGGCGAATGGTAGGGAGAGTTGCCGATGGATTTCGAACGCTACACCGAACGGTCGCGGGGGTTCGTGCAGGCGGCGCAGGCGCTGGCCTTGCGCGAGGGCCACCAGCGCTTCACGCCCGAGCACCTGCTCAAGGTGCTGCTCGACGACCCGGAGGGGCTGGCCGCCAACCTGATCAAGGCGGCGGGCGGTGATCCGAAGCGGGCGCTGGGTGCCACCGAGGCGGCGCTGGCCAAGCTGCCCAAGGTCGAGGGTTCGGGCGCCGGCCAGCTGTATCTGGCGCCGGAGACCGCGCGCCTGTTCGACCAGGCCGAGAAGCTGGCCGAGAAGGCGGGCGACAGCTTCGTGACCGCCGAACGGCTGCTGCTGGCGCTGGCGATGGCGGCCGGTACGCCGGCGGCGGACGCGCTCAAGCAGGCGGGCGTCGCGCCGCAGAACCTGAACCGCGCGATCGAGGACCTGCGCAAAGGCCGGACCGCGGACAGCCCGTCTGCCGAGCAGTCTTACGATGCGCTGAAGAAGTACACCCGCGACCTCACCGAAGCCGCGCGCGAGGGCAAGCTCGATCCGGTGATCGGCCGCGACGAGGAGATCCGCCGCGTGATCCAGGTGCTCTCCCGGCGGACCAAGAACAACCCGGTGCTGATCGGCGAGCCGGGCGTCGGCAAGACCGCGATCGCCGAAGGCCTCGCCCAGCGGATCGTCAACGGCGACGTGCCGGAGAGCCTGCGCGACCGCCGGCTTTTGGCCCTCGACCTCGGCGCCCTGATCGCCGGCTCGAAGTACCGCGGCGAGTTCGAGGAGCGGCTCAAGGCCGTGCTGCAGGAGCTCACCGGCGCCGGCGACGTGGTCCTGTTCATCGACGAGCTGCACACCCTGGTCGGCGCCGGCAAGGCCGAGGGCGCGATGGACGCCTCCAACATGCTCAAGCCCGCGCTCGCCCGCGGCGAGCTGCACTGCATCGGCGCCACCACCCTCGACGAGTACCGCAAGCACATCGAGAAGGACGCGGCGCTGGCCCGGCGCTTCCAGCCGGTGTTCGTGACTCAGCCGACCGTGGCCGACACCGTCTCGATCCTGCGCGGCCTGAAGGAGAAGTACGAGCTGCACCATCGGGTCCGAATCACCGACGGCGCGATCGTCGCCGCGGCGACCCTGTCGAACCGCTACATCACCGACCGCTTCCTGCCCGACAAGGCGATCGACCTGGTCGACGAGGCGGCGGCCAGGAAGCGCATGGTGATCGATTCCAAGCCCGAGGCGATCGACGAGCTGGACCGGCGGATCATCCAGCTCAAGATCGAGCGCGAGGCGCTCAAGAAGGAGACCGACAAGGCGTCCAAGGAGCGGCTCGGCAATCTCGAGAAAGAGCTCGCCGAGCTCGAGCAGGAGTCGGCGACGCTCACCGCCAAGTGGCAGGCCGAGAAAAGCACGCTCGCCGAGACCCAGACGCTGAAGGAGGAGCTGGACCGTCTGCGCCACGAGCTGGAGGTCGCGCAGCGCCGGGGCGATCTGGCGCGCGCCGGCGAGATCGCCTACGGCCTGATCCCCGAGCTCGAGCGCAAGCTCGCTGCGGCGGAGGACGCCAAGGCCCCGGACATGGTGCAGGAGGCGGTGACCGACAGCGACATCGCCCAGGTGGTGGCGCGCTGGACCGGCATCCCGGTGGAGCGGATGCTCGAGGGCGAGCGCGACAAGCTGCTCGAGATGGAGGCCAAGCTGCACACCCGGGTGATCGGTCAGGACGAGGCGGTCGCCGCGGTCAGCAACGCCGTGCGCCGGGCGCGTGCCGGGCTGCAGGACCCGAACCGGCCGCTCGGCTCGTTCCTGTTCCTGGGTCCGACGGGCGTCGGCAAGACCGAGCTGTGCAAGGCGCTGGCCGAGTTCCTGTTCGACGACGAGCAGGCGATGATCCGGATCGACATGTCGGAGTACATGGAGAAGCACGCGGTCGCACGCCTGATCGGCGCGCCGCCCGGGTACGTCGGCTACGAGGAGGGCGGTGCGCTGACCGAGGCGGTGCGGCGGCGGCCGTACCAGGTGATCCTCTTCGACGAGGTCGAGAAGGCGCACTCGGACGTGTTCAACGTCCTGCTTCAGGTGCTCGACGACGGCCGTCTGAGCGACAGCCACGGCCACACCGTCGATTTCCGCAACACCCTGATCGTGCTGACCTCGAATCTGGGCAGCGAGTATCTGGCGAAGCTCGCCGAGGACCAGCCCGCGGAGGCGGCGCGCGCTCAGGTGATGGCGGTGGTGCGGGCGAGCTTCCGCCCCGAGTTCCTGAACCGGCTCGACGAGATCATCCTGTTCCATCGGCTCGGCCGCGACGACATGGCCGGGATCGTCGAGATTCAGCTCAGGCATCTCGAGGGGCTGCTCGAGGACCGCAAGATCACGCTCGAGATCACCGATGCCGCCAAACGCTGGCTCGCCGAGGCCGGCTACGATCCGGTGTACGGGGCGCGGCCGCTGAAGCGCACGATCCAGAAGAGCTTGCAGGATCCGCTCGCGAGGCAGATCCTGGAAGGCACGATCCGCGATGGCGACCGGGTGGACGTGGATGCCGGCGAAAGCGGCCTTTTGATCAACGGCGCCGCCGTCCCGCTCGCGGCCTGAGCGAGCGGCAAGCTCGGCGACTTGGGAGGCATAGCCGGCCCGATCCGTCTTGCGACCGTGCGGTCAACCCGGCGTGATGCCGATGGCACGAGTCGGCGCGGATCGGCATCGCTCGACGTTCCCCTGGTTGCGGCGGCTCGATCGACGAGCCGCCGCTCGCGTCTGGAGCCGGGCCGGGCGCTGCTGCGGCGCAACGGACAGGGTGGTGCAGGAGCGGCGTGCCGGAGCCGGCCCGTGCGCTCCTACAGGTCTCTCAGGACCTGCGCCTTCTTGGCCGCGTATTCCTGCTCGGTGATCAGCTCCTCCTCGAACAGGCGCTTGAGGAAGCGCAGCCGGGCCTCGAGATCGCCGAAGGCAGGCGGGCCGGCAGCAGGTTCCTTTGCAGCCGTCCTGGACGCTCCTTCCGGCTGATCCCGTGCGACCGCCGGTGCGCTCGCTTGCGGGTCGCCATCGACCGTCCCGGGCCCGACCAGCGGGTCGACGTTACCCTCGATCCGGTTGGCCTCCAGCACCGCCGGGACCACGGTCAGGTTGCGCACGAAAGCGACCTCATGCGGATTGTCGCTCCGGAACCGATTGCCGCTGATCCGATACGCGGCGGCGGGTGCTGCGCCCGCGCCCGCGATATGGATGGCGGTGCCCCAGTTGTCCGACTTCGGTCCCTTCTGCATCACGTTGTCGGCGATCACGACCTCGCCGCCGGAGACCACGTCGATCAGATAGCTCGCCGTGCCCTCGGGCCCGTCCTCGATGGTGCTGCCGATCACCTCGAGCGCCAGAGCGGCGGACTTGATGTGATGCCCGACGCGCTGCTCCCGAAAGCTCGAACCGACGATCCTCAGGCGGTCGATTCGGTTGACGTAGACGCCATGGGCGCAGTTGGCGGCGCACTTGCCGTTGCGCTCGAACACGCTGCGCTCGATCACGATCGCGCTGCCCTCGGCGGGCGCGGCCAGGAGGCCGTTCTCGTTGTCCAAAAAGCGCGAGTTGCGGACCGTGAGGTTGCGGCCCTCGGCGCGGATTCCGGCGCCGTTCTGGTCGGGCACCCGCGCGCCGGAGAAGGTGATGTTGTCGACCGTGACGTCGTCGCCGGCAATGACCCAGATCGCCTTGCCGGCACACGCCCGGTCGCGGACGCGAGCCGCGCCGTCCGGCGCCTCCAGGACCAGGCCGCTCGCGCGCCAGATGGCGCAGTCGACATAGTCCCCCGGGTCGATCCGGACGACGTCGCCGTCCTTGGCGACCGCAGCGGCATCGCTCGGCGCCCGCAGGCTGCGGTCCGGACCGACCAGGAGCACGTCGGCGGCCGCGGGGGAGCATGCCCAGAGCAACCCCAGCCCGAGCAGCAGCGATCGGACGCCGGCGCGCCGGCCCCTTGGGCACGGGGATTCGCGCCAGGTCTCATATCGATCCCACAAAGTCCCGATCTTCGGGATCGGTATCGCGCGCAGGGTTGATTGGTCGGCCGCGCGCCCCAGCGCGCGGAGTTGGCTGGATGGCCGCACGTCCCAGCGCGCGGGGTTGGCTGGGCGGCCGCGCGCCCCAAAAGAAGCATGATGCCGGGCCAACCAAGGTTCGACCTTGGTGAGCCCGGGATCAGAGCGGCGGCGCACCGCGGCGACACGGTTGTCCGATACGTCAGGTGGCGGGAAATGACACCGCGGCATGGCAAGGTACGCTCCTGAGTGCGCGGACCAGGTTCGAGGGCAAGCTCAACACATTCGGGCCGATCTGGAAACTCCGGTCTGATGCTCGAGCGCGCCGATGTCGTGGGCCCCGCCCTGCGGGGTTCCGCAGGCGCCTGGCAGCCGGCTCAGACCGACCCTGCGAGATCCCGAGCTTCGCGGTCGGTAGCGCGCGGGGTTGGCGTGCCGCTCCGCACCGACCACGGAGGTCGGTGCTGGGAGCCAGGCACGCGGCCGCGCGCCCAACGAGAACCATGATGCCGGGCGAACAAAGGTTCAAACCTTGTGAGCCCGACTCAGAGCACCGCGCGCAGGACATCGAACAGCCGCTCGAGATCCTGCTCGTGGTTGTAGAGATGCGGCGTCACCCGCAGCGCATCGCCGCGCACGCTGACGTAGACCTGCCGCTCGGCCAGCCGCTGGGGCAGCCCAGGCGGCGCGCCACCCGGCAGACGCAGGCCCAGATAGTGGCCGGCGCGAAGGTGCGCCGGCGCCGCGCGGATGCCGAGAGCGGCGGCGCGCTCGGCGATGGCCGCGGTCTTCGCTGCGAGCGTCGCGGCGATCCGGTCCACGCCCCACGCCAGCAGCTGCTCCAGGCCGGCGATGCCGACCGGGACGAGCGCGAAGTTCGAGCGCTCGCCGACGTCGAAGCGGCGCGCCCCTTCCTGATAGGCGTCCTGATAGTCGATCAGCCGTGCGAAGTCCTCGCTGCCGCGGCGCGCGATCCAATTCTGCTCGAGCGGGCGGCCGTGCGCGTGCTGCGGGGCAACGTAGAGATAGCCCAGGCTGTACGGCCCGAGCAGCCATTTGTAGCCGGGGCAGACCAGGTAGTCGGGGCGGACCGCGGCAAGGTCGAGGGACAGGGCGCCGAGCGACTGGGTCGCATCCACCACGAGCGCGCTGCCGACCCCGCGGCAGCGGGCGCCGATCGCGCCCAGATCGAGCAGGCCGCCGTCGATCCAATGGCAATGGGGCACGGCGGCGATCGCCACCCGCTCGTCCAGGCGGGCCAGCACCGCACCGGTCCAATCGCGATCGGCCGCCCGCTCGACCGTCACCACCTCCGCATCGCTTCGCGCCGCGAGCGCCCGCCAGGTGTAGACGTTGGAGGGGAACTGCTCGGCCAGAACCAGGATCCGCCGGCCCGGGGCCACCGGCAGGTTCGCGGCCGCGGTCGCCAGGCCGTAGCTCGCCGCCGGCACCAGGGCGATCTCGTCGGCATGTGCGCCCAGCAGCTCGGCGAACAGCGCGCGCGCATGCTCGCTCTCGGTGAAGAAATCCTCGGCGTGGATCCGCCAGGGCTGGAGCTTGCGGCGCATCGCCTGGGCGCCGACCTCGGCCGCCCGCTTCAGAAGCGGCGACATATAGGCGCAGTTCAGATAGGCCACCTCGTCCGGCAGATCGAACAGGTGGCGCTGGCAGGGGATCGGTTCGAGCATCGAGCCGGCGGTTGGTTGATGAGCGGGTTCAGCGCGGCGCCGGGACCCGGATCAGCGACGACAGCATGATGGCGCATGCGGTCTCGGTCCCGTCCCGCTCCGTGAAGGCTTCGGCCATGGCGATGGTCAGCGTGCGCCCCGGCTTGATCACCCGGCCGCGGGCGATCAGGCGATCCCCCTCGGCGGCGGCAATGAAGTTGACCTTGTATTCGGTGGTCAGGACCTCGCTGCCGGGCGGCATCAGGCTGTGGGCGGCGTAGCCGCCGGCGCAGTCGAGCATGGCGCCGATCAGGGCGCCGTGGAAGTAGCCCTGTTGCTGGGTGAGACGCGGATCTACCGCCGCGCAGAGAACGCAGGCGCCGGGCGTCACCTCGATCAGCGCGATGCCGAGCGCGCGCATCAGGCCCTGCCTGGCAAAGCTGGCCGCGACGACGGCGGCAAAGTCCGGGTCTCGAGCTTCGAACGGCGGCATCCAGGTGATCCACCTCGGGGTGGCGGCGCCCGCAGGATCGGCGCGCCGGCTTTCCTCTGTCAATCGCTTGTGCCAATTGTCCGCCATCTGGCCCCTTCATGCGCGAGGTGACGATGGCGCAAATCGGCGGCGGGCGCGGGCCCGCGATCGTGTTCGACCTGGGCGGCGTGCTGATCGACTGGAATCCGCGCCACCTCTACCGCAAGCTGATCGACGACGAAGCGAGGTTGGAATGGTTCCTCGCCGAGGTCTGCCATTCGGCCTGGAACGAGGAGCAGGATCGCGGACGCGCCTTCGCCGCGGCGATCGAGGAAGCCGCCGCGCGGCATCCCGATCACCGTCTCCTGATCGCGGCTTACTTCGAGCGCTGGGAGGAGATGCTGGCCGGCCCGATCGCGGGCGCGGTCAGGGTCCTGGAGGAGCTCAAGGACGCCGGCTACGAGCTGCACGCGCTGACCAACTGGTCCGCCGAGACCTTCCCGTTCGCCCGCGACCGTTTCGCCTTCCTCGACTGGTTCGAGAGCATCCTGGTTTCTGCCGACGTCGGCCTGATCAAGCCCGATCCCCGCATCTTCGAGTTGCTGCTGGAGCGGATCGGGCGCCCGCCCGCCGCGTGCGTCTACATCGACGACAACGTCAGGAACGTCACCGCCGCCGCCGCCGTCGGCCTGGATGCGATCGCCTTCCAGGATGCCGATCAACTGCGAGACGACCTCGCTCGCCGGGATCTGCTCGGCCGATTGGAGAAGCGCTGACGTGCGCCGCCTGCTGCGCTGGCTCGGCTGGACGCTTGCCGGCCTCGTCGTGCTGGTCGCGACCGGGCTGGGCGGCGGCTACTGGTGGCTGCGGCAGTCGTTGCCCCGGTTCGACGGCGACATCGAGGTGGCCGGGCTCGGGGCGCCGGTGACCATCGTGCGCGACCGCTTCGCGATCCCGCACATCGAGGCCGCGAGTCTGCTGGATGCGACCTTCGGCCTTGGCTTCGCGCACGCCCAGGACCGGCTCTGGCAGATGGAGTTCCGCAGGCGTCTCGGCGCCGGCCGGCTCGCCGAGATCCTCGGCGCGGCTGCGCTCCCGAGCGACCGCTTCATGCGCACCCTCGGCCTGTACCGCTTGGCGGAAGCGAGCCTCGCGCACCTCGAGCCGGCGACGGTCGCCTGGCTGGAGGCCTACGCCGGCGGCGTCAATGCTTTCCTCGAGAGCCGGACCGGACCGCTGCCGCCGGAGTTCCTCATCCTCGGCCACACCGATCTGGAGCCGTGGCGGCCGGCGGACAGCCTGGTCTGGCTGCGGTTGATGGCGCTGGATCTCGGCGTCAACTACCGTGACGAGCTGCTCCGCGCCCGGCTCGCCGAGCGCCTGTCGGACGAGCAGATCGCCGACGTCTGGCCGGACTATCCGGAGGATGCGCCGACCACCCTGGTCGAGGTGGCGCGCGCGCTGCCCTGGGACGAGCTGGCGGCCGCCCTGCCACCGGCGCCGCCCGGCGGCATCGGCTCCAATGCCTGGGTCGTCGCCGGCCGTCGCACGGCCACCGGCGCGCCGCTTCTTGCCAACGATCCGCACCTGGGCCTGAGCGCGCCGGGCGACTGGTATCTTGCGCATCTGAGGGCGCCGGAGATCGAGCTGGTCGGCGCCAGCATGCCCGGCATGCCGGGTATCGTGCTGGGGCACAATGGCAGGGTCGCCTGGGGCTTCACCAACACCGGCGCCGACGTCCAGGACCTGTTCGTCGAGCGCGTCGATCCCGAGGATCCGGCCCGCTACCTGGTCCCGAACGGCACCGCCCGCTTCGCGACCCGCGAGGAGGTCATCCCCATCGAGGGCGCGCCGGCGGTGACCCTCACGGTACGCGCGACCCGGCACGGACCGGTGATCTCCGATCTGGCGCCCGACGCCGCGCGTCTGTTCCAAGGCGGTACCGTCGTGGCCCTCGCCTGGACGGGGCTCGCCGAGGATGATCTCGGGGCGCAGGCGCTCTTGGGCATCAGTCATGCGCGCAACTGGCGGCAGTTCGTCGAGGCCCCTGCACGACCTCGGCGCGCCGATGCAGAACATCCACTACGCGGACACCTCCGGGCACATCGCCTTCATCGCGCCGGGCCGCGTGCCACTCAGAAGAACGGGCGACGGGCGCTGGCCGGCGCCGGGGTGGACCGGCGCTTACGACTGGGACGGCCGGGTGCCGTTCGATGCCCTGCCGCGCGTCCTCGATCCGCAAGACGGCGTTCTGTTCAATGCCAACAACCGCGTGGTGCCCGAGGGCTATCCCTACCTGCTGACCGCGGACTGGGAAGCGCCCTATCGGGCGCGGCGGCTCGCGCAGCTGCTCGATGCCCAAAGCTTCTGGCCGCAGGATTTCGCCGCGATCCAGACCGACCAGCTGTCGCTGCTCGCAAAGGACCTCCTGCCGATCATGCTGGCGGCCGAGCCGAGCGGCCCGGATGCCGCGGCCGCCATGGCCAGGCTCGAGGCCTGGGACCGGGTGATGCGCCCGGATGCGGCCGAGCCGCTGCTGTTCGCGGCGTGGTATCGCGAGCTGTCACGCCTGATCTATGCGGACGAGCTCGACGACATGTTCGACGCCTTCTGGGGGGTGCGACCGCAGTTCATGGACCGGATTCTCAGCGATCGCCAGATCTGGTGCGACGACATCGGCACCGCCCCGGTCGAGACCTGCATGGAGCTCGCGGCGGCGGCGCTGGATGCCGCGCGCCTCGATCTCGCCCGCCGCTTCGGCGACGATGCGCACGCCTGGCGCTGGGGCGATGCCCACGTCGCGCGCATGGACCACCCGCTCTTCGAGCGCCAACCTCTGTTGGACTGGCTGTTCGACATCGAGGTCGCAAGCGGCGGCGGCAGCGTGACCGTGAACGTCGGGCACTTCCGTCCGGGCGATCGGCAACGACCGTTCGCCAGCACCCATGCGGCCGGATATCGCGCGATCTACGACCTCGCGGACCTCGACCGCTCGAGCTTCGTGGCCGCCACCGGCCAGTCCGGCAACCCGCTTTCGCGCCATTACCGGGATCTGACCGACTTGTGGGCCCGAGGTCACGCCGTCCCGATCGATCGCGACCCGCAATCGTACCGGCAAGAAGGGATCGGCGAATTGCGGCTACGTCCCCGCCCCGGCCAAGCCGGCTTCTGAGCGCCTTGCGCTATGCGGCGTTTGGTCGCATTCGGCACCCGTTCGCCTCTTCCGATGGCCCACCCGGAAGTTCGCGTTACGCGCTATAAAAAATCCTCAACACCCTGTGGATAAACGACATCACTCCCGTTTCAGTTGCAATCTTCGCGGCCCGGCAGGAGGCCTCCGGCGGATGGCGCCCGCGTCCTCCGGCTCCCGTTTATCTGCCGGTGGTTCAATGGCTTGTCACCACACCGCGCGTCTCGTCGAAGCATGAGATTGGCCCGCGCCGCCCGGCCGATCCCGGCACCTCCTCGGCGTTCGGACGCATTTTTCTCTAGCGCAATGGTTTCGAGTGGGCTTATTTTACCTCCCGTAGTCCCATCTAGCGCCGAATTCTCGCTCGGCGGGAAACCGTCTTGATCTGCCGTGGAGTCACAATAACGATGAGCCAACTCGCGAGCAAAGTCGTCAGCCGCAACGTGGGCGGCCGGAGCCGGGCTCTGGACGTCGACCGGTACGTCAGCCTGCGGATCCGCCAGCGCCGCATCATGCTCGGCCTGACCCAGCAGCAGATGGCCGAACTGATCGGGGTGACCTATCAGCAGGCGCACAAGTACGAGACCGGGATCAACCGCATCTCGGCTGGGCGGCTGTACCAGATCGCGCGCGCTCTGGGGGTCGCCATCAGCTACTTCTTCGAGGACGTCGACCCCGGCAACGGCGCCACCGTGGCCCGCGCCCAGGAACTCATGCCGCAGCAGCGCATGCTCCTCGAGTTGGCGCGCAATTTCGCCGGCATCAAGAGCCGCAAGCATCAGGAGGCGATCTGCCACCTGGCCCGGGCGCTGAGCGACACCGAAGCGCGGCACTGATACCGAGCCTGCGAAGTCGTGCCTTCGCTGTCGGTATCGCGCGCGGGGTTGGCTGGGCGACCGCGCGTCCCAACGCGCGGGGTTGGCTGGGCGGCTGCGCGCCCGAACGCGCGGGGTTGGCCGGGCGGCTGCGCGCCCGAACGCGCGGGGTTGGCTGGTCGGCCGCGCGTCCGAAGAAGGATGATGCCGGGCGAACGAACTTCGTGAGCCCGGCATGAGGTCGCGCCGGACGATGGGCGCCCGTGGGCGGCAAGCGGGCGCTCAACCACCCGAGGCCAGCCGATGCGCGGCGCGACTCGGCTCCGGCAGGCGGTAGCGGTCGGTACAGGCGAGTGCGAGGCGGACCGCGCTCGCCACGTCGACGCGGTGCCCCGGGGATACGAACACCGGCTTGACGCCGCGTCGCGTGCGCACCGCGGCGCCGACCACCTCCCCCCGGTCCACGAGCGGGGTCCACGCCCCCCGGGCCGCCGGCGGCTCGGCGAATTCGCCCAAAAGGCGTGACTTGGCGACACCGACCGAGGGCGTCTCGAGCAGCCAGCCCAGGTGGCAGGCGAGCCCGAAGCGCCTGGGATGGGCGAGGCCCTGGCCGTCGCAGATCAGCAGATCGGGGACGCAGCGGAGCGAGGCCAAGGCGTCGAGCACCGCCGGAATCTCGCGAAACGACAGCAGCCCGGGCACGTAGGGGAAGCCGGTCGCTCGCCGCGCCAGGCTGGATTCGACCAGCTGCAGATCGCCCTGGTGCAGCACCGCAACGGCGGCCCGCGTCACGCTCCGGCCATTCTCGAACCCGACGTCGATGCCGGCGACCAGAGCGATCGGCCCCAGGTGATCGCGCAGCTCGGCCTCGCCCGACAGGCGGTCCTGCAGGGCGCGCGCACCGGCTGGCGTCAGATTCCAGGGGTGCTCATGGACCGGCGTCAGCGGCACGGGCGCAGCTCGCGCGCCGTCTTGATGATGCGCACGGTCTCCGACCACAGACCGAGCGTCTCGATCTCCGAGAGCTCGAACCAGCGCGCTTCGGCGGCGTCGCTGCCCGGACGGAGCGCTGGGCCCGCGGCCTCGGCCGTGAAGTCGATCAGCGTGTAATGGTAGCGGACGCGATCATCGGGATCGCGCTCGATCAGATCCACGGTCGCGACGACCTCGCCGAGGTCGACCTCCAGGTCCACCTCTTCCCTGAGCTCGCGGCGCGCCGCCTCGGCCACCGTCTCGCCGAGCTGCTGAGCGCCGCCCGGCAGGCTCCACTGGCCGCGCCGCGGCGGCTTGTTGCGCCGGATCAGGAGCACCCGATCGCCGTGCCATACCACGACGCCGATCCCGACGATCGGGCGAGGCGGATATTGCCGGCTGTCGGCTGATGCCACTGCGGCCCCTACAGGAAGACGGTCAGGACGCCGCTGTAGCTGTACAGGCGGTCGCGGAAAATCTCGCCATTAGTGAAGAAACCCGCAAGTGGCATGGGCCCCAGAGCCCGTTCGATCGTCTTGAGCTCGGCCGAGTCGGGGCCGAACATGTGCGGGCCCCGGGCGACGCAGCTATGGTACAAGGCACCGCGGATTGGGCGTCCGCCGGTCCGGCGGCGCAGATCGTCCAGCATGCGGCGCAGGTCGGCCTGGGCCTCGGTACCGTCGCGCTTGACGAACATGACCCGATCGCGCGGTCGCAGCAGATCGCCAACGGCAATGGCGGCTCGCCTGAGATCGATCGCGAGGAGATTGCGCACCACGTAGTCGGGGCGATCGCTGCCGGAGGTCGGCAGAGCGACGTGGATGAAGCCGCCGATGCGCTCGAGGTTGCGGGCGAGGACGTCGCCAATGTCCTCTTTGAGGACGTCGACGGACGGGCGGCCGTCGAGCGTGAGCACCCAGGGTCCTTGGCTTGCCGTCACCTCATGCGCCGGGCCGACCGGCGTGCAGCCCTGCGACAGGCCGGTGACGACCTCGACCGCGCCGCCGAGCAACACGCCGGACAGGGCGCCCCCCGCCGGCTGCCGGGCGATCTGCAGCGCGCTGCCGTGGGCGGAGCTCAGCCCGCCGACCAGGAAGGCGCCGCTGGCCTCGCTCAGGCGCGCGATCGCCGCCGCGATGTCCGGCTCACGCGGATCGCCGCTCACCACGCCGCAGGCCGCCGCGCCTCCTTGCAGCGGGGCGGCCGCTCCGGAACCCGCCGCGCTCACGCAGTCGAGCACCCGAAAGCTGTCTTCGGGAAGCATCGCCACGAGCGTGACGATGGCGCCCTCGTTGACATACTCCCGGCCGCTCGCGCAGACGCCGGCGCCACCGGTGCCGATCCAGGCACCGATGCCGGTCGCCTCGCGCAGGCGCGCCACGATCAGATCGAGGCTGTCGGCGAGGGGGTCACTGGCATAGACGAAGCCCACCCTGGCAGCTGCCGGCAGTTCGCCGAGCTGCCGGATGCACAGCAAGCACGCCTCCTGCCAGTCGGCCGACCGACCCTGCGCCGCCCGGAACAGGTCCGCCATCCGCAACCATCCTCCCATGCCGTCGTAGCTCAGCCGGGCGTGAAAGCCAACGCTTCCGACATATCAACTTCGAGGTGAGATTCCTCTTGACGAACATTTCGGAAACGCTAGAGTCGTGACAGCGTTGGTTGGTGCGTTGGGTGACTCCACGGCATGGCCAACGTCGACTGATGAGATGGGACCTAAGGGGGGCCGCCGTGGCGGGCGGCCCCCTAAGTTTGTTCGGGGCGGCGCCGACCTTTCCCCCGCGGCCGCTCGCTTCGCTGGACCGACGGCACGAGGCCGGCACGGGCGTCGGGCGCCGAAGAAAGGTGAACGGCAGGCCCAGCCCGACCAGATGGTTGGGCACGGCCAGGTGGAACCGCAGATTGCGACGGGCGCTGGCCGGGATGGCCTCGTCGAGGTCGTCGGTCGGCCGCCGGGTGGCGCCGAGCACCTTGTCTCGACCGGGCACCGCGACCACAGTCTGGGTGAAGCTTCGCCAGGCCTCGCCGATGACCGCGTGGTCGGCCAGCGCCCGGGGTGATGCCTGGAAAGCGATCGCGCAACGCGGCGGGCGGCGCCGCATCCTCGACGACCGCCAGCGCCTCCTCCAAACCCGCCAGCACCGGCCGGAGACGCCGGCGAAACTGCAGCCAGATGACGAGCGCCCCGAGGACCAGCACGGCGGACAGCCCCTGGCACCCAGGAAGCGCGAAGAAGCGGAAGGAGAGCCCGATCATCGGGCCTGCCCGTGCACGGCTCGGTCGCCCGGCCGGCGCCGGGCCCGGAGACGGCGGCCATGCGGCGCGTGCCTCTTGGCATGGCGGCGCCGGGGGGAAAGCCGTGTCGCGTCCTACCAGAACCGCGGCCGTCCAGGCTGGTCGACATCGGGCGTGCGCCCGTGCCGCGGCGCCGTCACCTTGCGCTGGCGCCGCAACCGAGGCACGATCGGCTGGGTGATGAAAGAAAGATGGACAAGCTGAAGACCAAACGCGGCGGCGATCTGGGGGAGCGGCTGATGAATGGCGCCTCGCCCAGCCCGCGAAGTCGCTCCGCGAATAATAACCTTTGGTGGCTTTGCTTCCGTCGACTTTTCACCTTTCGCTTGATGGAAACTAAACGCTCCGCTAAGCATGGCCGAAGCTGGTCGCTCGAGCCAGCAGGTGTCGTTCGAACGATCGTCGAGGCCTCGCGCGCATGCCCAACGTAGTCGTCATCGACGATCGGGTGACCAACCGCAACGTTCTGACGCGGTTGGCGGCCTCTGTCGAGGAGGGCGTCCGGGTCAAGGCATTCGCCAGCCCGCAGGCGGCCCTGGAGTGGATCCAGGGCACCATGCCGGATCTGGTGATCACCGACTTCAAGATGCCGGAGATGGACGGCGCCGACTTCACCCGGGCGTTCCGCGCCATGCCGGGGGCACTCGACGTTCCGGTCGTGGTCGTGACGGTGTACGAGGAGCGTAGCTACTGCTATCAGGCGCTCGAAGCCGGGGCTACCGACTTTCTGTTGAGCCCGGTCGATCACCACGAGTTCCGTGCCCGGGCGCGCAATCTTCTGACTCTGCGCAAGCAGCAAAAGCTGCTCGAGCAGCGGGCCTACGAGCTGCGCCGGGAGCTGTTGTCGAGCACGGAGCAGCACGAGGCCGCGCTCCGGGCCAGCGAGCTCCGCCTGCGTCGGTTGATCGACACCGTGCCGGCAATGATCAGTGCGGTCGATTCCGGCGGCCACCTGTCGTTGCTCAACAGCGCCCACAAGGAGCTGTACGGACTCGATCCCGCCACGGTCACCGGGAAGACGCTGACCGAGATCCATGGCGAGGATGAGGCCGCCCAGCATCTCGTGCTCAATGCCAAGGTGTTCGAGAGCGGGGAGACGGTGCCAAGCTTCGAGCATGAGGTGATCGCGCGCGGCGCGAGCCACGAGCGGATCCTTTTGACCACCAAGTCGCCTCTGTTCGACGATGCCGGCCGGGTCGCCGAGGTGGTCACCGTATCCCTCGACATCACCGAGCTCAAACGTGCCGAGGCGCAGATGCGCCACCAGTCCGGCCATGATTCCCTGACCGGCCTGCCCAATCGCGCGCTGTTCCGGGATTTCCTCGAGCACGCCCTGGCACGGGCCCGGCGCAACGAGTGGCAGGCCGCGGTCCTGCTCCTCGACCTCGACCGGTTCAAGGGGATCAATGACGCCTTCGGTCTGCCGTGCGGCGACCTGTTGCTGCAGGCGGTCGCCGAGCGGCTGCAGACCTGCCTGCACGATACCGAGGCGATCGCACGTCTGGGCGGCGACGAGTTCGCGATCCTGCAGTCGGATGTCCGCAGCCCGGACGATCCACGCGCGCTGGCGCGGCGCATGATCGACAGCTTCGGCCAACCGTTCGAAGCCAATGGCGAGGAGGTGCACACCAGCGCCAGCATCGGCATCACCCTGTTCCCCGCCGACGGCCAGACTGCCGATCGCCTCCTGAAGAATGCCGAGCTGGCGATGTATCGGGCCAAATCCAACGGCCGCAACGGCAGTTGCTTCTTCGCGCCGCAGATGAACCTGGTCGCCCGGCGCACCGGCCTGCTGGAGCGCGAGCTGCGCCAGGCCTTCGTTGCCGATCAGTTTACCGTGCACTATCAGCCGCAACGCGATCTGCGGACCGGGCGCGTGGTCGGGGTCGAGGCGCTGTTGCGCTGGCGCCATCCGCGACGGGGGATGGTGCGTCCGACCGAGTTCATCGGGCTCGCCGAGGACATCGGCCTGATCGGTCCCCTGACCGAGCGGGTCCTGGATCGGGCCTGCCGGCAACACCGGTTGTGGTTGAAGTCGGGGCTGCCGGCGATGCGCCTTTCGGTCAATCTGTCGCCGGTCCAGTTCCGCGAGGGCAGTGTGGTCGGCCTGATCGAACGGACCCTCGCCGAAACCGGCCTTTCTCCCGATTGCCTCGAGATCGAACTGACTGAGGGCGTCATGCTGGAGAGCAGTGACGCCGCGATGACCAGCCTGCGCCGCCTGCGCAAGTGCGGCGTCGGCTTCTCGCTGGACGATTTCGGGACCGGCTATTCCTCGCTTGCCTACGTCAAACGGTTGCCGGTGCAGCGCCTCAAGATCGACCAGAGCTTCGTCCATCGGCTGGGGCAGGACGGGCAGGACGAGGCGATCGTGCGGGCGGTCATCGACCTGGGCCACAGTTTGGGTCTCAACGTCACGGCCGAGGGCGTCGAGAGCGCCGAGCAGCTGCGGCGCCTGCAAGAGCTCGGTTGCGACGAAGCTCAAGGCGACCTGATCAGTCCACCCTTGCCGGCTGACGCGTTTCACGCCGTGTTCGCCAGCCGAGGGCTCCCGGCTGCAGCCACGGGGTGACACCCAGGCCGGCGCACCCGGCTGGCGCACAGCCCTATTGATCGCTCCCGGCACGTGATGCATCCTTGACAAGCGACCTCATTGAGCTGGCGAGACGTTCATTGCGGAACCTGATGGTACCTGGCGAGCCAGCCCGGCAAGTGGTCAAGGCAGGCGAGGAGGCGCCGGAGGTCGCAAAGCGACGGCCGCTCTGGTCGGGTCTGCGCGAGCGGCTCAAGAATCGGCCCGACACCGAGCACGAGCAGATTCTGATCCGGGTCGTGATCGGAATCGCGATTGTTGCCGGTCTGGCGATTGCCGCCGCCGGCGAGCAGGCGGCGCCCCAGTCCGGGCCGCTCTTGGTGATCGCCACCTCCTATCTGGTCGCGGGTTCGCTGTTGCTCGCGCACATCCTGGTGGATCCGGCGCGGCAACCCGTGCGGCGCTACGTTGGCATGGTGGTCGACATGGTCGCCTTGACCATGGTGCTGCTGATCGGGCAGGGGACCGCAGCGGTTTTTTACCCGTTTTATTTGTGGATCACCTTCGGCATGGGATTCCGCTATGGCCGCCGCTACCTGGTGGTGTCGGCGGTGATGAGCCTGCTCAGCTTTGCCCTGGTCATCACCGTGACCGAGTACTGGCGCGCGCAGCCGGCCCTTGCCACTGGATTGTGGCTCGCTCTGCTCCTGTTGCCGGCCTATGCCTCGTCGTTGCTGGCCAAGCTCACCGACGCCCTGGCCCGCGCCGAAGCGGCGAGCCGAGCCAAGAGCCGGTTTCTGGCCACCATGAGCCACGAGCTGCGCACGCCGCTGCACGCGATCATCGGCATGGCGGATCTGCTACGCGCAAGCCCGCTGCGCAGCGAGCAACAGGACATGGTCCGCACGGTGCGTAGCGCCGGCCAGACCCTGCTGGAGATGATCGGCGATCTGCTGGATATCGCAAAGATCGAGTCCGGCCCGATGAACCTCGAGCCGGTGCCCTTCGATTTCCATGCGTTGCTCGCGACGGTTCGCTCGCTTCTGTATCACCAGGCGCACACCAAAGGGCTCGAGCTGCATCTGGTGGTGGATCCGGCGGTGCCGTATCGGCTGCATGGCGCGGCGCGCTCCTTGCAGCAGATTCTGGTCAATCTGGTCGGCAACGCGGTCAAGTTCACCGATCTCGGCAGCGTCGTCATCAAGGTGTCGGCCGAGGCCGTCGTGCCGGACAAGGTGATGCTGCGGATCGATGTGCAGGACACCGGCATCGGCATTCCGCTCGGTGCCCAGGAGCACATCTTCGATCGATTCGCTCAGGCCGACGATTCGGCGACGCGTCGCCACGGCGGCACCGGCCTCGGACTCGCGATCGCCCGCCAGCTGGCCAACCTCATGGGCGGCTTCCTGGTCGTGAGCAGTACGCCGGGCGTGGGCTCGTGCTTCACCTTCCGTGGTCCGGTCGGCCGTGGGAGCGAGCTCGAGGAGCGCCTTGTCGGACGCCTGATCGTGGTCGGCGATCCGGCGCACACGCCGGGCTATGTCGAACGGATCGTGGCCTGGGGCGCCGAGGCGACGGGCGCCGCGCACCTGGACCGGGCGACCGCCATGCTTGCTCGAGCGGGACGGCCGCCAGCGCTGCTGCTGGTCGAATCCCAACAATGCCCGATCGACCTCGACGTGCTCGCGGCGAGCAGCGCAGCGTTCGAGACCGAACCGTTGAACGTCGTGCTCATCAGTGCGCGGGAGCGCGTGGATGCTGCCCATTGCGTGGCGATCCTGCCGCCCGAGGCGGACGACGCCCATCTTTACCGCGCCTTGCACGCGGCCCTGGCTCGGTCGGACACGCCGCCGCCAATTTCCTGGGCGACCGAGGGGCGTCAGTGGCAGCCGCGCCGGGTGCTGGTCGCGGAGGACAACCGCATCAATCAGCAGGTCATCGAGCGCATGCTCAAGACTGCGGGTCACGCGGTGACCCTGGTCGGCAACGGCGAGCAGGCACTGGACGCCCTGGAGGCGGACACCTTCGATGTCGTGCTGATGGACGTGAACATGCCGGTGTTGAACGGTCTGGATGCCGTCAAGCTGCATCGCTTCGGCACCGGCGGTCGGGATCCGACGCCGTTCGTTGCGCTGACGGCCGATGCCACGGACGAGACCCGGCGCCATTGTGAAGACGCCGGGATCGCTGCCTTCGTCACCAAACCGGTGGACATGGAAGAGCTTCTGGCGCTGATCGATCGCCTCGCGTGCCCGAAGCCGCCGATTGCGGCGGCCTTGCCGCCCGGTCGAGGACGGCCGTCCGACACCATCGAGACCAGACCGGTGCTTGATCCGTCGCACCTGAACCGACTACGTCAGCTGGACGATCAAGACGATTTCCTCCACGGCCTGATCCGAGATTTCATCGCCGACGCCGAGCAGCTGGTCGACGAGCTCGAAGCCGCGGCCCTCGACCGTGATGCCGCCACGTTTCGCGATCGAGCGCATGCTTTGCGCAGTAGCGCGGCGCACATCGGCGCGACCGCCGTGTTCGAACTGTGCCTCGAGTGGCGGGGCATCGGGCCCGACGACCTGGCAGCCGAAGGCGCCCACCATGCGACGCTGCTGAGGTCCGAGTTCGAACGCCTGCGTCTTGCGCTCTTGACCGAGCTGACCGAGCCGCAGCCGAATGAGCAAGCCGCAGCTAGCCGACCGCACTGAGCCGTTCGGTGCGCTGGACGCGCATGCGGCCGTAGCGTCGATCCTGGGCCCGGACCAGATGTTCCATCCGCCGTAGATCGGCTTGGTCAAGCCCCAGAGCCGTCTCCACCCACACGTCCGTGACGTCGATCAGCTCTTCGTAAGTCACCGGCTGACAGCGGTGGCGAACGCGGCTGAGCGCCAGCAGCGTGGCATGCCGCCGCCGATTGCGTTCGAGATAGTCCCGCACCGCTGCCGGCCCCTCACCGTGGCCGACCACCCGATCGATCAATCCCAGCTCTTCGAGCTCCTCGGCCTCGTACAACCGGCCGCTGAGGATCAGCTTCTGCGCGCGCATCGCGTCGAGGCGCCGGCACAGCAGACTGTACGCACCCATCCCCGGGAACAGGTTGAACAGAATCTCGGGCAGGCCCATGCGGCTGTCACGCTCGGCGATGATCACGTCGTTGGTCAGCGCCTGCTCGAAGCCACCGCCCAAGGCGTCGCCTTGAACCAGACCGATCGTCAGGATCGGAAGGCCCATCTTGGTCAGGTTCTGGTAGACGGCATCCACGCACGTGTAGGCGTAGTGGCGAAGCTCTTCTTCGGCGCCCGCCCGAATCAACCTGGTGAACAGCGCGAGATCACCGCCCAGATTCCAGATGCCGGGAAAGGCGGACCCCCAGACGATCGTGCGCACCGGCATGCTGTCGCCCAGGGCCGCGTGGGCAAGACCTTGTCTGAGGCGGGTCTGCAGCGCCCGGATCTGATCGAGCAGCCGCTGCGTGAAGCACGGGCGCTCGTTGTGGTTGACCAGGCACCACAGTGCGGCCTGATCCGCCTCGAAGCGGACGGTCAGCTCATCGAACTCGTCCTGGAGACGATGCAGGTCGAACGCGCCGGCGCCAGCCCGCCGCCCGAGGAAAGATCGCAGGCAAGCGACGTTGCCGCCGTCGGTCTGCTGGATCGGTTCGAGATCGGTCGAGCGCGCCAGGCTCGGGAGAGCCTCCTTGGAGATTGCCATGATTGCCTCTCGTCATTCTTTCGGGTTGATGTCGGTTGGTCCGATCCTTGGGTCTGGCGCGCAGCCGGCGGCACTGCCGCGGCTGCGGCACCACCAGGATTCCAAACTTTTTGATAAAACACGTATAAGGCTTTATCAAGTATCGATCCGAATTCATTTGGACATTTCGACGAAAAATTTAATCAAAACAGAAGAAAATTAAGTATTTCACCTAGAAGCTTAATTCGATATTGGATGCTCAGCCCTCGAGCAAGATCACTTCGGTGCCGCGACGAATGCGGCCATCCGCCCGAGCGCGATCGGCCCGACTACCCGGTCGGCCTCGCTGAACCTGCAATCGCCTGCGCGGCCGCGCGCTGCGGGTCAGTCCAGGATCAGAACCTCCACGCGACGGTTGGCCCGTCGCCCCTCCGACGTGGCATTGGAAGCGATCGGGCGGGCCTCGCCCATGCCTTCGGTCGCCAGTCGGGCCTCGTCGACCTCGAAGCTGTCGACGAAGAACTGTTTGACCAGCCCCGCCCGCCGTTCCGAAAGCGTCTTGTTGTAGGCGGCATCGCCCAGCGCATCGGTGTGGCCGATGATGCGGACCTTGCGATCATCGTACATGTTGATGAGCTCCGCGACCTTGGCGAGCGTGTCGTGGGCGCTGTCCTGCACCTCCTCGCTGTCGAGCGCGAACAGGACCCCGCCCGGCACCGCCATCTTCAACCCCTGCTCGTCCATCGTGCCGTTGAGATCGGCGAGCAGGCCCCGCACTTGAAGACGCTGCTCCAGTGGCAGATCGGCGAGCAACGCGAGGCCCTCCTCTTCGTCGGATGGACGTTGCGGGATCGCCCCTTTGATCGTCTCCAGATCGGAGCTGGTCCCGCTCGCCACGGTCTCGGTCCTGGTGTCCTGCCGGTCCGACACAGCCGCCGAGCTCACGGCCGACGGTGATGGGCCAGGCGCTTCGGCATCTGGTGCGCCA